>WTCK01000075.1 GCA_013138615.1 Candidatus Thorarchaeota archaeon
ACGACGATGTGTCAGCGATGGCGGTCTATGAGTTCGAAAACCGAGTTCCGAAGATAGGGAAGAATACCTACATCAGTCACTCAGCGTCAGTCATTGGACTTGTGACCATCGGTAAGGAGTGCTACATCGCACCTGGCGCCGTTGTGAAAGGTGACTACGGAGAGATTAGGATTGGTGATGGCGTTAGCGTTCAAGACAACGTAGTTGTCCATGCAAGGCCCGGGGAATTGACGGTCATTGGTAACAACGTGACTTTAGGACACGGTTGCATAGTTCACAATGCGGTCATTAAGGATGAGGCGGTCATAGGCATGGGAGCCATCGTGTCTGATTATGCAGTAGTTGGGCGGTGGGCGATTATCGGAGAGGGGGCTGTTGTTAGGCAGAGCTTTGAGGTTCCAGATGAGAAGATAGCAGTGGGCGTCCCAGCTAAGGTGATTGCAGACGTGAAGGCGCATCATAAGGAGGAGCTGGTCAAGTTCAAGGCCATCTATCGTGATCTCGCCGTGAGATATCCTGACGGCCTTAAGCAAATCATGGACTAGACAAGAGAAACCATCCTGTCGCGATTGAACTGCTTGATGGCTATTGCCCACGTGACAACTGCTACGATCACTGCGAGAAAGAAAGAAACAAAGTTCCACATCCAAATCGCAGAGGTGCCAATGGCCCCGGATTCCATGGATATGATAGGCGCCAACATTGGTATCATGAAAATCATTATGATGGCCCCACTCATCTGATACGCCTCGTAGACACGTTGCACTCTCCCACTTATGATAATCATGAGCGACACCACACCAAACAGTACAATTGGCGCAACCACTGCAAGCATGAACAGCCCGGGCAAATCAGGGAAAACAATCAGTTGCTTGCCAGATACTAACAGTATCGCGGCGATGCCAATTGTGGAAGCAAGTGTGCCCAATACAAGAATGGCACTGCAAATCAGGACTGAGCTTAGCGTTTTGCCCCAAAGCAGCTCATTGTCGGTCAAAGGCGTACAGAGAAGCGGCTCCAGCGTGCTTTGTTCACGCTCTCCAACTAGAGCGTTGGCAGAAATCATTGTAGCAGGGATGATAGAAAACATCGCAAGCAATGCAGCGGCCATTGGCACCATGAATGAAGTGATCAGCTCCAATTCCGGACCTGTGAGGACAAGAGCTGGACCAGCTACAAGCGCTATTGTCATGAGAGGGCCAAAAGCCGCACTTAGCACCAAACTCCACTTTACCATCCTCAGCTTAAGGGCCATCCTGATGTCTGCAAGGGCCACTATCATTGACTTGCTTCGCGCCACTAGTCGCCACCTCCGCTTAGAATCTCAAGATAGAGATCTTCAAGGCTTGCTTCCTCTTCCGCGAACTCGATGATATTCACACCCGCAGCCAGCATATCTTTCATGAGCTGTGAGTTATTCTCAAATGGATCGTCGATAGTGACAATCAGAGAATCAACTCCAACCTTTACAGATTCGACAAAGTGATGAGATTCCGCGATGGATTTGGCAGTTTCGATATCCCCGGTAACGCGTATCATGTACTCTTGCTTCGCGTGAAGCTGCTCGCGAAGTTCTGCTGTCGTTCCAGTCAGAAGAATCCGACCCTTGTCGATGATTGCTATGCGATCACATATACGCTGCACTTCTGAGAGGTTGTGGGAATTGATGAAGAAGGTCTGCTTGTACTTCTTTGCCAGACTTAGAATTAGCTCTCGGACTCGCTTTGCAGCCACCGGGTCCAGAGCAGAAGTAGGTTCATCGAGCAATAGAACTTCTGGTTTGTGAAGTAGAGCCCTACACAATGCAAGCCGCTGCCTGTTTCCTGTGCTTAATTCGCCGGCCTTGTCATCCTTTCGTTCCCATAGACCCATAAATGTGAGAAGCTCTTCTATTCGTTCGTATATCTCTTCATCAGGGACATCATAGAGCTTGGCAAAATACTCGAGATTCTGGTACGCGGACATTGAAGGGTAGAGTGTATGACTGCCTTCCTCAGGCAGTACTCCGGTTATTTCACGTACTTTCACAGGATTCTCGATTATGTCAAACTCTCCCACCTGTGCGGTGCCAAATGATGGCTTAAGCAGTGTGCAGAGAAGTCTGGTGGTGGTGCTCTTACCCGCACCATTGGGCCCAAGCAGTCCAAATACAGAACCCTTTGGTACTACGATATCCAAATGGTCTAAGGCTTCAAGCTTACCAAATCTCTTCGACAAATGATCTATTACAATCTCGCCCACATTATGCACCGTTTCTAGTCAAGCTTGACAGCGACTCACTTGGTTTCAGCGCATTAACTGCCGTATCCTGTAAAAAAGGAACTGGATACTGCATTTACGTATTGGTGATTATCTTCTCCACTACAGCAGTTGTGGTTTCTTTGATGCCAGGAATTACATGAATCCGCTTGACTGTTATATCATACAGAGTTTCCAGAGTAGGAACCTCGAGTAGGATGACAATATCATATTCACCAGTTGTCACTGATATCTTAGTAGCTTCCTCAATCTTGCGAAGCTCCTGCAGCACTTCATCAGTCTGCCCCATTTCAATTTCCATTAGGATATAGGCTAGTATCTGAGTCATCTCTGAATCACTTCCTTTGAATTGTCCATATACATTATTTGTAATCTGCAAGTACGACCAAGGTTCGTACACTTACAACCCCGGGCACCTTCTGTATTTTCTTCAGTACTGCGGACCGTGTCTTAGTTAAGCTCCTTCCCTTTACGCGGAGTAGGTAATCGTGCTTGCCCGCCAGAGCTGCAGCGGTTTCTACACCCTTGATGTCATAGAGCGCATCGATTTGACTCCCAGCTCGAGGGTTTACATTTACTAGAACCAACGACCTTACGTCTGCAGCCTGAAGAGCGAGAACACCAACCACAACCAAGGTGACACCGAATATCTTCAGCGCCCAGAGGAACACATCTGCTGTAATCGTTCCAAAGGCACCTGGCAAGAGGAGGTTTCCAAGAAGAGTGACAGGAATCCCCAGCACAACTGACACAGCAGCAAGGGAGTTGACCACTGCCATTGATCCTTTTCCTAATGCTCTGACATACATCACCATTGCAAGGAAGGTGGTAAGTGCGGAGCCCAGCAGCACCCAGAAGAGCGGCACGAATGTTTGGAGCATTAGCGTCCAGGTTGCTGGCGTCATGAGTGGAAGCATCATCAAGCTCATCGAGACGTTCATGAAGAGCAAAGTCCAAAGCCGCATGTTGAGGGAGTCAACCCTGAGACCCGGCCGAATCTCCATTCGCTTAGCTTTCCTCTGCAGATACGTGTACATTGCGGAGAAGACGTTCATGGGCCCCAGCACAATTAGAAGTGAAGGGATATCAAATCCACCGGGGGTCACACCGACAAGGAGAACACCCAATGTTATTGACACGATGCATTGCACCTCGATAATTGTAGGGATGTCCTTCTCGGCAAGCAGGTCACCCAATAGGAGGTAGATGATGACTAATTGGCCGTATGGAAGAATTGTTGAGGCGTCTGTTTGACCTGCAAGCAAGTAGTAGAAGAACGTCGAGCTCCCAGCGAGAAGCCCACCTGCAAACAAGTACTTCATTGGCCGACGCGGAAGAAGACGAAGCCTGCCGAAATCTGGGTCCAGACCGTAGCCAATTGGCCGCTTCCGTCCATTATGCTT
>WTCK01000236.1 GCA_013138615.1 Candidatus Thorarchaeota archaeon
ATAGAGAGGGGATCTAGTAGTTACCAATGGCGCTCTCACGCCTCACTGGGTAATCCTTTGGATACCCGAAGCTTGTGACAAATCGATCTATGCCAACATCTTTTCCCAGAGCTTTCAGCTCTCTGAGTTGTTCTACAGAGCTTACACCCCAACGGAATAGAGAAACGATGCCGCCGCGTCGAGAGAACTCTTTGACGAAGTACATGCTTTCTACCAAATCATTGTAGTCGGCTGTTCCAGGCGCTGGAAGAACGGGGGACCACGGAAACAGGTTAATCATAAGGCCGCCTGTTATCTCTCTTATCTTGGTGTAATCATACCCGTAAGCCTTCTTTGCACCCTCGGTAAGACCACTTTCCGGATCAACCAGAACCTCAACAGAGATCTTTAGTGGTTTGAGACGGTTTCACTCCGCTCCAATGAGGCTATCTGCCGCGCTCTGCAAGACGCGAAGTCCTTGGAGAACCTTTTCAGTTCGCCATTCATGCCACTTATCATGGTAGTCTGGATTCTCCGTAAGATATGCATGAGTGAGTCGTGCAGGCTCTTGGTCCACAAGAGGTGCGAATTCCTTCCGACACCTGTCGCAGAAACAGAATTCGTCTCTGATGAAACCTACACCAAAGAGGAGAATCTCATCTATTGGATAAGCCCCGAGTTCCTTCACGATTTCTGCACCATACTCCCAGAACTCTTCACGATTCGGGCATATCTGATGTGGCATTAACTGGCCGCTAGCAGTCATGGTCTGGTACTTCGGGTCACGTGCAAACCACGCGTCGGTGTACAGGTCCATGCTCACGGCAGTGTGTATTTCCAGAGCTTCAGAGAGGGTGACCCATTCATCGAAAAACTCTGCGTACCCCTCCTCAACTGGCGCTGTTTTACTGGGAAACACCACGTGTCCATTGGGTTCTTTGCCGACAATGCCAACTTCCTGCATATATGAGGCGTAGGTCGACATGAACTCCCTTGCTGAAACATCTATGTCTTCAGACCTGAAGAGTATCAACGCTTTTTGCATGAGGAATTCTCTGATGTTTTGTTTCATGTTAGTCTACCCCGTCAGTAATGCTCTGGCGTTCTTTTATCGGTCCCTTGCTCTAGCGGTTGTCTGCTCGCGCTATAAGAATTTCCTAGAGGGACTATCAACGCATGTGTTATTATATCCTCACTTCTCGAACTATTTTTCATGTGTCTTCAACCGCTCCAGTCGAGTTATCATCAGAAGAACTGATCAAGGGTCGTGAATCCTAGAAGCTCTTGGAAATCGATTCCCACAGAATCAAGTACTTGCCCGAAGACTGATTTCAGAGTGTCAATGTATTTGTCCTTGTCCAACCAGTAGCTCTTTTCCTTTGCAAGCTCAATCGGCATTACGCCTCCATTACCCTTAATCTTGATGTACTCAACTATCGTTCCAGATTGGATATCATGGCCAGCATCTTCAAGCATCTTGGCTGCACGAACATGCTGAGGTGTTGTCTTCCCGTATTGATTTAGTTTCTTTGTCAACTGAACGCGGAATGCAAGGTCCTCTGGAGTGAAGGGATTAGGCTTGCCCTCTAGCCGATCAATGACAGTGTTTACAATACCACGAATCTCGCTTTTTGCTGTTTCAAAGCCCTCGGGATTATCCACCTTGCTGAGTACTGTCAGCATCTCAGAAAACGCGTCTTGGATGAATCGAGGCGTGTTTCTCTTCTTCCCGCTGAGACCTTTCACTTCAACGTATCCTGTTGAGTAGACGCCAATGTAGTTCTTCTTGCGTTCGGAGAGAGCTACATACTTGTAGGTTTTCTCCACTTCCAGGTCGATTCCAAGGGCCTCCTGAGACCACTTCACAAGCTCATCTTGCTGGTCCTTGGATGGATTATCCAGAAACACGGAGTCAGTGTCCCCATATAGTACTCTAACACCCATGGACTCTGCCTTTTCTTTCGTTTTCATGATTGCATTTCGTCCATAGGCCGTTACGCTCTCAGCTGCAGGCATACAAAACAGCTCAAAGTGGCGAGCTCCGGTGACACCATAGGACGCATTGAGATACACCTTGAGCGCCTTCTCAACGACGCTATACCAAGTCCGGGTTTTCTCATCCAATGACTTATCCTTGCTCTTCGCCTTGAACCACATCACTCTCGTATCTCTGAAGAAGCCAATGATTTCACTAATCATCCCTGTACGTTTCTTACAGGTCCAATGACCTGTTTCCGGAACTTTGTTGTCCGTCGCAACCCTGCATTCTTCGTGCGGGCAATCGACTGTTTCGTAGCTAATATTATGCTTCTTCATAATTGTCGGATACAGACTTGCAAAGTCAAGCACCGTGGCATTGAAGTGAACTCCCGCGATCGGGTCGATTACAATTGCACCCTTGAACGCCTTGTCCTTTATCATAGCCTCAGTGTGCGCTTCCGCAGACTTGGCGGCCTCTATGTCAGACTGCCTGGGAATCAGAGCCCCTCGAGAACGGTGCTCTTGTCTGAATAGGGACTGAATCCAAGAGGAAATACCCAAACGCGTCACATCCTCCATCGACAAGCGGGATATGCGCATCAACAAGACAATCAATCGGAGAAGTAGATTATCATCAAATCTTGTCAGGTCTAATGTTATGTTAGCGTCACGCCAACAGTACTGTGCCAGCTCATAGTAGGGAAGAGATGAGATGTCAGTGGTGAGTTCGCGTTTTCCTTTACCTAGAAGGCCTTGGGCAATCGTTTCCAGGTTCGACCGATCATAAGCACCAGACA
>WTCK01000054.1 GCA_013138615.1 Candidatus Thorarchaeota archaeon
TGATAGCAGCCCCAGGCGCTTCATTCAGTTCCTCTTCAGCATCAAGCAGCACCTGTATTTCATCAAGCATCCTCAAGAAACGCGATTTGACATCGTCCTCAAAGAACGCTATTGGTCTTGAAAGAACCACCTTGAACAAACGGCGATATCTAATTCTAGCTGCGTATTCACGTACGAATTCTGTTTCAGACTCAAGAAGCCACCTGTAGAGATCAGCATCAGTCATCCGTGTGAATAACCCAATGCATTCGTTCTTTGAGAGCTTCTCCTCCTTGATCCGAAAGTACGTCGCCTTGGAAACCATGGCCTCGGCTAATCGTACTGCATGGTGCAGATACAGGTCGGAGAACATCCAGTTTCGACTCAAGACCAGTGATTCCAAAGACCGAAACGCCTTGAGCATGTAGCCGCGTATGTATCGACCTGTCTTGTCCTTGACAACTCTATTCGTGAGCATGACACGTTCAGCGGGAAAGACACCCAACTGTACACCACTGTAATGAGCGTCGCGGATGAGATAGTCTGTCTTGTCTATGTCAAAGGGGTTGTCAAGAAATTCCGAGAGCAACGCCAGAACGGGGTCCTTTGACTTGCGTCTCAGAACATCCACCACTGTTTGGGGCTCAATGTCATTGCGAGTCAAGACATCAGTTAGTCCACTATGAAGAATCAATGACTCGCCAAGATCGAGATGATCTAGGTCATGGGCTCCCTTTAGAGCAAACTCGATTGTGTGAGAGGTTGGAGGGTGTCCCACGTCGTGAAGTAAAGCTGTCATTCTGAATATTTTTTGTTGATAGTCATCCAGAAGCCGTGATAGTGGAACGAAGCACACGTGCTCCAAATCATCACAGTAGTTCACGACTCGAATCGACTTCTGAGCCAGGAAGTTCGTGCCTAGGCAATGTTGAAACCTCGTGTGAGTAGCACCGGGATAAACAATGTGAGCCGGACCTAGTTGCATCACAAACCTCAACCGGAGCATCTCCCAGGTGGAAATCACGTCGAGTTCCCAAGGCTCAAGAAGGATAGCTCCGTGTACAGGATCTTGAATTGCCTTCTGACGCGTATGTTTCTCACCCTTCGAAAGCAGGTCCTCGTGAGATGCGACCGTTTGCATCACGCGACTCCAACCTGTCCCTCCAGCTGCCTTCAATGAGGCCAATTCGACCTCACGCATTCCTGTGATGCGCACCAATTTGATGAGTTCGATGTTGGAGTCATTAGACATGTGGGTCCGCCCCTGGGCAGTTTCTGATTGAGCCGCTATTTAAGCGATGGCTAGGGCTTGACCTGTGGTGAGAGTTATTGACCTACAGGTCATCATGTGCGCCTTGCAGCTTTATTCTCTCACGAACACTGTTGTATTCCAGTGTACTCCCAGTTTTCATGGCACGACAGTATCTATCGGGGTTGCAGTATCCCCAGTTACGCATTGCTCTACACGATGGTGCGCTTCTCGTCTTGTAGAAGGGCGCATCTATCAAGTTCGCCTTTACAAGGAACTTGGTCACGTTATTGATACTCTTCTTCGCAAATGCAAGTCTGATGCAGGGCGGTGACCGCTCCACAGTCTTCCATTGAATCATCTTGAAGAGATCGTACCAGAGCAAACATTTCTTCGCAGTATAGAGGAAGTCGCACTTAGGACAAAGACCATTGTGGATAGAGATTTGACAGATATCATCTCTGCTTTCCTGGTCCAACCCCGAGTATCGTAGGAGATGGAATTTGATCTGAGTGAAACGTTCCGGTGTGAAGGAACCAAACTCTTGGATGAATGAACGCAGTTCTTCTGCGATCTCTTCTGCTGAGGCATTCCAATTCTTCTGCGCTAGAACAGGTGGATGATCTTGCTTCCGCATTGATGCTTCGGACAGTTGTTCGACATCTCATCTCTTAAGTTCATCACTCAACACGATTAGCTCCATTAATGAGTGATTGGAGATTCTCTTAGCTGGACACTGGAACAACTCTTAAATTGGTCAAGCTGAGTTCAAATATCCCAACCACCATAATGCAAAGAGGACTCCTTAGAATGCCGAAGCTCGAGATAATCGCAGAGATTCCATTCAAGGAGGTTATCACTAGTTTAGAACTCACAGACCTCACCGGCGATGGCAAAGATAGTCTTATTCTTACTACAATGAATGGTGAGCTTCGGATTTTTGACTTCGAGGTTGGTAAAAAGGTTAGAGCCACCGAGATAATGAAGACGGGCAATCTGCCGCCCGTTGCTGCAATGGCGCTTGGTGACGTGATGGGAAATGGCGTCAAAGATTTCGTGCTCGGGGGTCTCGATAACATGCTCCGAGTTGTGAGCTACATGGATGACGAGTTGGGAGTTAGAGCTACCACACCTCTTGGAACTCTTCCCACGGCCATTTGTGTCACAAACGTTGTAAGTGATGACTCAGCTGAAGTAATAGTGGCTACTGCCGATAACGCCTTGAGATGCTACGGATGGTTCGACGTTGCATTGGACAAGCTCGCCCATAAGGTGGTTGATAGACCTGTATTCTCAATGAAACCACTGAGAAGCAGGGGACTCTCATTTAGCCGATTTGTGTTTGGAGATGACTCCGGGTACCTTTTCGTCTATCAGTATGCAGACGATAGACTCCATGAGATTCATCGATCCAAAGTCAAGGGTGAGGTTAGCCTCGTGGCTACAGGTGCAGTCACTGGCGGGCTTAGCGACGAGATTCTTACGATTTCAGATGATAAACAACTAACACTGCACGGTATTGACCAAGGCGAACTGAAGCAACTGGCGAACATCAGAGCGCCTAGTGCGATCACGTCTGTGCAGATTGGGCATCTCTTGGATAATGCAGGAGCTGATGGTCAGATAGTTTCCTGCCAAGGCAACTCAAACATAACGGTTCTTTCTTACGAATCGAGAATGCTCACTCCCGAGGCTTCAATTAGACCAGTCAAAAAGGCAGCCGAAGCATTGGTAGCACTTGGAGATGTGGACGGAAACGGCTCCGTAGAAATCGTGCAATCGGTAGGCCGCACGCTGTATCTAATGTCAATGGTTCCAGATTAGAGATTATTAAGGCAAATCTGGCATATAGATCTCGTTGGCTTGAAGGACATTGATTGTCTTTACAGGGACCTTAGATTTGATTCGAGAAATAAATGCGCTCTCCACCCAGGACTTTACTTTGGCTCGAGCATCCTCGATGTCTGCTCCCTCACTATTCACATCAAGGCGGATTAGCAGGTTGTAAGGCTCACGTTCACTGACATCATTCTTCACCATTGCCCAGAATGCTTTCGAGCCGGCGGGGATGTCTATTCTACCAAGGATCTCCTGCCAGCTTTTACCCTCAAGTCTCTTGGATACTATTGCGAGGTCCTTGAGTTCTGGTATCTCTTTTAGTGCTTCGAGAACCTTCTGACCATCCTTCGTTCGGTCTGGTTTCTCAAACTCTGCAACTAGATAATGATCAGCTCTGAACTTGGCCATGTGTACTGCTCTCCGCCAGCGGCCTATTCCAGACATCACTTAAATCTGATGGTACGAGTCTGTGAGTTCTCTCTTGTAATGATAGAAGCGATAGGCTGCCGTCAATACGCCCATGAATGTGACCACTACAAGTCCCCAGAGAACCTGGAAAAATAATGAGAAAATAATTAGAGTGAAGAGGCGCTCGGATCGTCCTCCGAGACCCACATCCAAATCCTTGACTCCCAAGGCCTCCGCTCGAGAACGCGAGTAACTCGTAAGTATCCAACCGGACACGCACAGCATGCCCCATACTGGGACACTTACTCCCAGCACAGATTGGTCAGGAAAACCAAGGACCAAAGCCAGCAAGAGAATGATCTCAGACACCTTATCCATAATGGAATCAGTGAAGGCACCCATTGGTGTTGAGCTCCCACTCGCCCTTGCCACTACTCCATCGATACCGTCGAGGATGCCCACGAGAAATACAAAGAGAGCATACAGCCACTGGTTTAAAGTTAGCAAGAATAGCACGAGGCCAAGTATTGCAAGATGAAGCGAAAGGTACGTCACTGTGTCAGGTCGAACGCCTGCGCCAGCTAGCCGCTCGCCAATGGGCTGCATAAGCCACCTAAAGATACGCCTTACTCTATACTTGCTTGGTGACATCTCATTTCCCCTTCTGAAATACATCGCTGCCATGAACCACAGAGCCCATCACGTTGGCGCCCGTTCTTACTTGCGATCCTCCAAGGAGAAGGGATTCCCGCACATTAGAGTTGGATTCCACCGTTGCGTTCAGTTCCAAGCTCACGATGGGACCAATTACGCAGTGCGAACCGACCTTGCATCCGGGAGCTATGAATGAGGGCCCAATAATCTGGACACCGGACTCCAGAATAATGCCGGATGGTAGAATTATAGTTTCCCCAATGTCCATAGTATCTCCTGCGGGAACAAACACAGACCCATCGATTTCGGGTGTGGAAAACCTGAGGAGGTACTCATTGACATCCAGAAGATTCTCGATATCATCAACGTCAAACCATCGTCCGGTAACATCGACTTGACGGATAGCCTCTCCTTTGCCAATTGCCAAATTCAGAGCATCTACAACTCTTCTCTCACCAGAGTCAAGTGCTTCTCTGCAATAGCTGATGAAGCGCCTGTTGACTGCCAATATCATGGCTGAACGTCCAGATTCTGAACAATCCTGAACAGCGCGCCCTAGACCTGCTACTAAACCAGTATCCTTCACGTAGACAGGAGTTCCGGTTCGGCTTGATTTACCAACTGCAAGGGAAGCAGTTCGTGGGGGATTGTCAGTGACATGTTCTGACATTGTAAGAGAAACTATTCCCCCTTCGATAAAAAGGTCGGCAGGGCACACAATGAACCGCTCATCGGGGACCACATCAAGAGCCGTTAGAAGGGTCTGCAATGGACCACGTTCGTATTCGGGAACATGAACTATATCAATCCGGCTTCTTTCAGGATGATTATCGAAGTGGCGCTCCATCTCGGTTCCTTTCCAACCAACGCCAATTGTGAATTTCTCTATTCCTTCAGTCCTCAGCACGGATACAAGCCGATCAATCAACGTCACGCCGACACACGATATCAGCGCCTTTGGAATGACATCTGTAAGTGGGGACATTCGTTCCCCTTTGCCTGCAGCCAGTATCACCGCGCGGATTTGTATCCCTCCACTACATTAGTAGAGTGTGCTTTGTAGCATGGGCATTGGATTACGGGTCATTCATATGTGTGTTTGCAGGGGAACGAATCAGGTCACTCCATTGACAGTTGAAACTTTGGTAGTTAAAGAGGAGAACTATCAGAATATCATAGATCGAGCCGTAGAAGTAATCAGGGATGGGGGGTTGATTGTTTGCCCTACAGATACCAGCTATGGTTTGGTCTGTGATGCAAGAAATCAAGCCGCCATTGAAAAGATCATCAAGGTCAAACGCCGAAACAGGGGCCTTGGAGTTCCTCTGCTGTTCTCGGACATTGCGCAATGCAAAACCTACCACATGTTTAGCAATCTTGAGAGAGTGCTGATTAGATTATTCTGGCCTGGAGCTCTTACGCTAATCGTCACTCCAAAGGGTTCAGTTCCAGAACTTGTCACAGGAGGACGTGGGTCCATAGCTGTTAGAGTCCCAGATCACATCATCCCCCGAGGCATTGCTCAAGGAATTAAGGGACCAATTGTGGGAACAAGTGCGAATCGAAGTGGTGAATCAAGCCCGTTTGAAATCACAGTAGCCAAGGACCAGCTTGGTGATGAAGTGGACCTATACATTGATGCAGGACCATCGAAATCAGAAGCGAACTCCACTATTGTAAGAGTTGAAGAAAATGATGTGAAGGGGGCAAACATCAAGGTGATCCGCGAGGGGGCGTTGACCATGGGCAAACTTATTGAGAGTCTGAAGGTAGATTCAGATGCCCTCCGATTTTGGACCACCAGAATTATCTTCGCAGATAAGTGAGGCGAGTATGCTGCATGAATTCAATCTACTTGTAGGATGTCCTAGGAACCGCGAGAAAGCAGCGAGGTCGGAGGTCCAGTATTTCGTTGGGGACCTAATAGATGATGACGCATTGCGAGTATCAATGACGCGTATTTCAGGAATCTTGACTTGTCAGACTGGGCTTGACCCATTTGATGTCGTACATAAACTGAGAGAGTATGCAATTGAGAATGCGTATCAGTTTCGCTTTGCCATTAGATTCACACCACTTGAGCTATGTGTTTCTTCTGATATCGAAAGCATCGTCAAGGCCGCGGAAAAACTTCTCCCGAAGATTGGCGAGGAGGAAACGTTCAGAGTCACTG
>WTCK01000081.1 GCA_013138615.1 Candidatus Thorarchaeota archaeon
ACCACTTCGGATCGTCAAGTAGGTCAGTTCTGATGAATACAGAGGGGTGGAACTTATGGTATGTGTAGCCCCGTGTCTTCTTTCCAACCTTTATCCAGAGTGTGAGTGCCCGACCCTCCCTATCCACACTAGCATCGAGAAGCCACCCCTTCATCATCAGGGCGTAGTCTCCTTCATCAGCTGCTCAATTTCTGTGACCTTCTCTTTTAGGCTGTCAAGCTCCTTGAGCAGCTCCATGATTGCAGAGAAGAGGACGACCTCTGCGATGCGCGGTGTGACTATCATTGTACCTGCGTCTGCTGACTTCATTGCACTCTCGAAGATGCGTTCCAAGTACTTCTTCTGTGAGGGTCTGAGAGTGCGTTTGAACTGCTTCCAACGAGCCTCTTCTATGTCGACAGCGTCTCTGAATGTCCGTACTGTTCTTCCCACTACTTTCATCTCGCACCGGTGCTGTTGGCGTGCGGTCTCAGGACTAGTCCGGCATCACTACAATGACGCATCTTGTTGTGGTCTTTTCGTACGGTTCTAGTCCGTCTGAGGGAACACCGCCGAGGCGGACTGATTCCCGAAAGTAAGAGATACCCAAAATCCCCGGTTCCAGTGCTTGTGTCGTCTACTCGGCATAGATTAAAATGCCCGGAATATTCACTAGCGATACACTGTACCCCCAGGAGAGGAGCTAAAAGCATGGTTACCGCACTCTTCAAAGTTGTGCTCATGGGCGATGGTTCTGTCGGGAAGACAAGCCTGCGCTTAACCTACATGGGTGAAGGATTCAGAGCCAACTATATGATTACGATTGGAGCTGATTTTGCAGTCAAGCGGATGGTGCTCGCTGGTGGGCATAATGTTAGCATTCAGATCTGGGACCTCGCAGGTCAGGATCACTTCAAGAGCGTACGTTCCACATTCTACAGGGGGTCACAGGGAGCACTGGCCGTCTACTCCACGGTGGAGCGCTCGTCCTTCGATAACATAAAGAACTGGCTGGATGAGTGCTGGAAGAATTCAGGCAAGAAAATACCTGTTGTACTGATCGGCAACAAGATTGACCTTCGAGATCAGTTCATCGAAAATCCTGCGATGAAGTCCATGATAGTCACAACCGAAGAAGGGCAGGCGCTGTCTGACTGGATTGCGTCACAGGGCTCTACTTCGTCGTTCATGGAAACTTCTGCGAAAACAGGCGTAAATGTGGAAGCAGCATTTCTAGAGCTAGCAATCAAGATTCTAGAGGCTGGCGGGCTAGCATAGCGGCATTTCTACTCGTTGCCTAGGACTTGTTGTTGAATATCCTCGAAGAGCTGGCTTGCCGCCGTGTGAAGGAACTCCACATCTTCTGTGTAGATATCGATTCTTAGTTTTGAGAGGTTGTCATCCCTACGGCCCACAAGCGTGAGTGTAATGACTATCAATGCTCCTCCGAACTGTCCTCGTCCCATTCCTGCAGTCAGACCCATGAGCAGTCCATCGCGTTCTGCAGTTTCAGATCGGAATACATAGAGATTCTTTCTCTCCATGACATTCTCCAGGATATTCAAAAGTTTCTGCGGTTCCACCTCAAGAACGTGTTCTCTATTCCAGTATTCCATCCGCTTCTTGACTTTGAGAAATTCTTCCGATGTGGTCTTTGTAGGCTCCAAATGCTCGAAGAATGACCGCACAAAGCAATGCCCAGCTTTTGCCGCGACTCTATCGCCCTTGGTATCCGTGAATCGCACAGCGGTTACGATTTCACCTTCGATGCATTCATTGAAGATCTGCATATTGAACTCAAGCAATATCCTATTTGCGACTGGAATCTCCTCAATCTTCACGATTCGCTTCTTGGGAGCTTTAAGACTCCCAGAAGGAAATGCCAGTATTGCTACAGTCACATCTTGAAGGGGTTCACTTGATTCGTTGCGTACATCTAGATTGAAGGTAAGGCTGTTTGCGGAGATTGAGTAATTGTGGTTAACAATCACATCGTCAGTGTAGTACAGAGGCATTGGCTCGTCGAGTACGAATCTGACCTCGGCTGTCTTCACCTCTCTGATTGTTGTCGGCACTTCGGGCTCAAGTTCTGTGGGCAGCTCCCATAGCCTTTGGATTGAGTACTGTGCCATCCATTGAACATCGCTGTTTGAGTCGCTCTCCATTGACTGAAGTGCTTGAATGCCTCGCAGGTCTCCCAAGTATCCAATCATGCCAACTGCTGTGGTGCGAACCTTATCGCTATCGTCGTGAAGCACAAGCTCGAGCGATTCAAAAGCTTCAGAGCCGTACTCGACAAGACGACAGACTGCAAGGATCTTCTGGTCATCATCTCCAGTGAGGGATGTATCTCTGCAGGCTTGTATTGATTCCAGTTGAGATACAGCTAGGGCCAACTCATCCTGACCTGGACCCAAGATCTTCTTCACGACTCTCTTCAGCTTTCGTAGTGCGTCCGTGCCGCCTGTCGATCTGCTGGGAAGCCTTGACCTTTCTTCGGGTACGATGAGCCCTCCTGTAAGCGTGTTGGAATCAGCTTCGAATTTAACCCTTACTGGCAGGAAGTGCGCTTTGAACGCAATGCATCCGCATAACACTTTTAGCACTGGCAAAGAGGTAAGCGCCCGAGAACTGGTTTTGTGAGTGAAATAGATGGAATCCAAGGACCTTTCCCTCTTTCTACAGCCGAACGTGTTGAAACGTCCAGCTGAGCATGGCTCAGAGATAACTCGCCGACTTGTCATGAACAAGGTTGGGCGTCTTCTTGCGATTGCGCTTCAGGACAGGACCATACGATTACTCGACGTGCGGAACGGTGAGGAGGTTCAGAGAATGCAGGACGAATATCTCTGTACCGCGTTAGCATTCAGTCCTCGAGGGGATATTGTTGCGTCTGGCGGTGTAGATCGCGTTGTGAAACTCTGGGACATAAAGACCGGAGAAATAATCGCGCGATTTGAGGATCACACGTATCCTGTACTTGCGCTATCCTTCTCTCCAGACGGTGACATGCTTGTGTCCGGGAGCGGCGACACATCCCTGATTGTGTGGGATGTCGAAGACAAATTCAAGATTCATCACCTCAAGGGACATTCTCTTTACGTTGTAGCAGCTGATTGGTCGCCCCAAGGCGACAGAATAATTTCTGGAGGCGTCGATGCCACATTACGTGAGTGGGATCCCAACAGCGGCAAGATGATAGCTGAGCACACAGACCATAGCGCTGCGGTGCAAGATGTCGTATTTTCACCTGATGGACAGTCTTTAGCATCCGGGTCTTCGGACCACAGCATAATCCTGTGGGATGCTGAGAGTCACCCCCTCAAGGCTGACCGCATTCTTCAGGGTCATTCCGATGAAGTACGATGCCTTACCTTCAGTAACGATGGCAAACTGCTGGCCTCGGGTTCAGGCGACAAAGACCTCTACGTCTGGTCTCTGGAGAGCAACTTGATCGAGGGTACAGCAACGACCTTAGGCGAGATTGATGGGATCGAGTGCATTCCAAACGACCTCTCATTCATAACCGCTGACGGTTCAGGAGCCATTATTCGCTGGGATATCAAGGAGCTTGCGGCCGTATTGAGTCCATTTGAGGAATTCCTCGAGGAACTCAAGGCTGACCCTGAGCTAACTCGTAGAGATGAAATGATAGTCAAATTCAATGAGATTCTGGCTCAATACCATGAGGGGACACTTCGCGATAAACGAGTCTTCTATGCGCAATGGCAATGTAAGAAGATTCTTGGTCTACTCAAAACGGCAGTCCGTAAATCGTAGGATACCGATAGATTGAAGCTCATTTGGATTTCTTGGATGCGTCTAGCATTGTTCTGCAGAGTGTGGAGTATGATTCCTCAACATTTTCACCAGTGAGAGCGCTTGATTCAACATACACGTGACCTTTTGATTTGGCGTACTTCTTACCTTCCTTCATGGTCACAACGCGATCATCTACAAGGTCCACTTTGTTGGCTACAACCACTAATGGGATTTCAGTTCCTAGTGCCTTGAACGCCTCTTCCTTCCAACGTTCCATGTTTAGGAAGGTTCGGCGTCTTGTCACATCGTATACCAATAACCCGCCCCGGGCACCACGATAGAATGACTGTCTTACAACTTCAAAACGCGGCTGCCCAGCTAGATCCCAAACTGCAAGTGAAACGATTACATCCCTATCAGGAAGGTCCACTCGCTTGATTGCAAAGTCTGCACCGATTGTCCGCTTGTAATCGGCCTCGAAGCTATCCGCAGTGAAGCGCGTGGTCAGCGCTGTCTTCCCCACTGCACCATCTCCCAACATGACAATCTTGAATCTATATGCCGCTGTAGTCATCCTCTCAGATCGCAAGCGTTTCAACATTGGGAACATGCCTTAAAATTTCTACTGTACTCGGATTGCAACGTCCTTGAATCTACAGTGCTGAACGACACTAATCAAGTCCTCTGAAGTTTGGCAACGTCACTGTCACGCTATCATTTAA
>WTCK01000238.1 GCA_013138615.1 Candidatus Thorarchaeota archaeon
TATTAGAACAGATTTTGACATCAATTCGGTTTTGGTGATTGGGGCATACGGAATGACCAAATTTATTGATTGGACAGACCATTATACTTGTACTTTGTTTGCGGATGCTGCAGGAGCAATGGTACTGCAGGCCAGTGAGGATAGAGAAGGATTCATTGCCTCTAAATTAATAGCGGATGGCTCATTCCATGACCATTTGGGGATATTTGTCGGAGGAACGGCAGAACCCCCAACAGTTGAAGCAATCCAGAATCACAGGCACCATCTAGCTTTTCGCAAACGCTTTCCAGCCGATATAAACCTTCAACATTGGCCAACTATGACAAGAGATTGTGTATCAAAGGCTAATCTGTCCATCGAGGATATCGACTGGATTTTCTTCACTCAGGTGAACATACAAACTATTGAGGTGGTAATGAAGGAACTAGGTATGCCACTTGAGAAGACTCACAATGTCATGGATAAATGGGGGTACACGGGTTCAGCTTGTATTGCATTGGCGATGTACGATGCCATTGAACAAGGGAAACTTCCACCTCCCGGACAGGGAAACGGCGAGCATATAGCACTCTGCTCATCCGGGGGAGGTTTCAACATGGCTGCCGCCGTTCTAAGATGGTGGTAATGGATTTTTATTTTGGTTGCGGCTGATTACACAAGAAGTGATTATGCTTATTGAGCAAGAATAGAACTGATATCGAGGGGATACTAATGGTTAATCAGTTTGACTATCTATCCAAGAGAGATATCCTCTCTCCCGAGGCTGAAGCTCTAGTTGATGTAGAAACCGGGAAAAGATATTCGTATAGAGCGTTCAACAAACGCGCGAATAAGGTTGCCAACTTCCTTCAACAAGTAGTTGAATTTCAAAAGGGGGATCGTTTATGCATTCTTGCTCAAAATAGCTTGGAATACTGGGAAGCATTTTTCGGATGTCAGAAGTGCGGAGGTGTTTTCAGTCCACTCAACTGGCGTTTGGTCGCCCGAGAATTAGCAGGTTTGGTCAATGATCTTAATCCCTCCGTGTTACTCTATGATTCAGACTTAGCTAATGTTGCATCAGAGTTGAAGCAAGAAGTCACGGTTGATCACTGGATCTCATTGGATTCAAAAGGAACAGAAGTGGAAGGTTCTCTAAGCTATGAGGAAGTTATGAATAAAGCAGCATCCAGTCCATCTAATGCCGTAGATCTCTCTTATGAAGATCCAATGGGCATCGTGTTTACCGGGGGGACAACGGGACAACCAAAAGGTGTAATGATTACTTACAATCAAGTTGCATTCAATACTCTAAGTACCATTAGGGACATCCTTCCAGGTGATGTCTACATAAATCATCTACCCCTATTCCATGTCGGGGGACTCTATGTGTATGCCATTCCACTCTTCATTTTGGGCGGAAAAGTAATCCAGATGAAGAGATGGAATCTTGACACCTTAGTGGGTGTGATCAACAAGGAAAATCCCAACTTCTTCTTTGCCGTGCCCACGCAATACCGTATGCTGATGAACCATCCCGATTTTAGATCAATTGACTTCAGTAACGTTCGGTTCTTGACTTCTGGAGGCGAACCCTTACCTCTGGACATCATCAAGACATACAGGAAGGCACATGGTGTTAAATTCAAACAAGGGTTTGGAATGACAGAAGTTGGACCAGGATGTTTTGCTCTTGACCCATGGGACGCTGAGCGAAAGATTGGCAGCATTGGTACTCCTAACTTCTTCATTGATGCAAAAGTAGTTGACCCTGAAACTGGAAAGGACTGTGATGCAAATGAGGTGGGTGAACTTCAATTTCGAGGGCCCACGGTGACTATCGGTTATTGGAATCGACCGGAATTAAATAAGACACTTTTAGATGAAGGCGGGTGGTTTAGTACAGGAGATATGGTGTATTTTGATGATGAAGGGTATTACTATGTAGTGGATCGAGTGAAGGACATGTTCATCTCTGGGGGGGAGAATGTCTATCCAAGAGAAATTGAGAAACTCTTAGAGCAGCATCCAAAGATTGCTCAAGTACAGGTAATCGGAGTACCCGATTCCAAATGGGGAGAGGTAGGACGTGCTATTATTGTTTTGAAGGCAGGACAAGAAACCTCGGAGGAAGAAATAATCGGATTTTGCACAGAGAAATTGGCCAAGTTTAAGATTCCCAAATCAGTGCGTTTTACTGACAGTTTCACGCCCTACATCTCCGGAGCTGGGAAAATCCTGAAGCGGGAATTAAGAAAGGATTTTGGATAGGAGGAGAAATAACCATGCCAGTCAGCAAAGTAAATGGAATAAACATCTATTATGAAATCCATGGTGAAGGTGAACCAGTTATCTTTGGTAATGGTGTCTTCTCTAATACATTGGGTTGGATTCATCAAATCCCTATTTTCTCCAAAGAGTACCGAGTCATTCTCTATGATATGCGTGGGCAAGGACAGAGCGACAAACCAGATAGTCCTTATTCCTTCGAGATCCATGCTGAGGATCAAAAAGCGTTTCTCGACGACCTTGGAATATCTAAAGTTCATCATGTCGGAATCAGCTATGGAGCCGAACTTGGTCTAGTCTTTGCGTTGAAATATCCAGATATGCTGAAGAGCCTAGTTGTTTGTAGTGCTGTTTCGTTTGTGGGACCATTGCTCAATGAGATGTGTCAATTATGGAGATATGCTTGTGAGCTTGGTGATCCTGATTTGTTTTATCACGCAACTGTACCTCTGAATTTTGGAGAAGCTTTCATTCGAGAAAACACTGCTATTTTGGAACAAGCAAAGGCACGGTACTCTCAACTAGATTATCCACCACTTGTTAGATTGATAGATGCGTTTCTCACGTTAGATATCACAGACCAATTACCGCAGATCAAAATACCTACTTGTGTCATTGGGGGTGAGAAGGACATCATAAAGCCAGCATATCCGTATTCAAGGATGATTCATGACAGTTTGCCCAATTCAGAAATGATTATTGTTCGTGATTCAGGACATGCTGTTACATTTGAGAGTCCTGAGGAGTTCAACAGCATAGTTCTAGGATTCTTACGCAAGCATTCCTAAAAGCACACACTCTAGAGAGAGACAATTCCTCGGTTATTTTCCAATTTCCTTAAGAGATATATAGCAGATACCCCCCCTTACAGGGACAGACATAGAACAGTCTATGTTCCAAATCTCAGTATACTGATCAAGTACTGTTATTGGAGAGAAAAAAAATGGAAAAGATTAGAACGATATCTCTATCTCTTTCGTTGCTATTATTAGTATCCATCTTCCTACCTTGTTTCTTGGTTAGACCAGCTATTGCGCAGGTTCCGGAGCCAATTAAGATTGGAATTTTCACCCCCGAAACAGCAGGTCTGACAGCTTATGGACCTTGGACAAAACAAGGCTTCGAGTTAGGAATGGTATATGCAACTACGATGATGGGATATGACAATGAGAACATAACCGAAGCAGGTCGGCCCTATGAACTTCATTATTATGATACGAAAGGTTCTGTGGTCGAAGCAGCAACCAAAGCAGTAGAAGCTATCGAAACGGATGGTATTGACATTCTCGTCGGAGCAACTTCTAGTGCAGTTGCCGCAGCAATAGCGCCTATTGCCGAAGATTACGAGAAGCTGTATTTCATATCTCCAGCTGCTGCTTCTTCGCTAACTGCAGAGGACTTTAATCCATACCTCTTCCGCATCGCCAGAAATAACTGGCATGATGCCTATGCAGGCGTCACATATGCTATGGATGAAAATTACCTCAACTATTCGAGATTTGCCTTTCTTGCTGCTGATTATTCCTTTGGATATAGTGGCGTTGCAGCAATGAAAAGTGTAATAGAGGACAGGGGAGGATCGGTGCACAGCATCCAGTATGCATCTCTTTGGGATACTGATTTCTCTCAAGAGATTGATGCTCTCAAAGCTGCTGATGCAATATGGGATATTGAGTATTTGTTCGTCATTTGGGCTGGCAACTTCGCTTATCTATACAATGATTTAGCAACATATAATCTTGCAGCCAACATGGAAATTGCTGGAGCATGTATTGATATCCTTTCCATGAACACCATTGAAGCGAGTTTGACACCTCCAGCTACCTACATCGATTCCACTGGGCTCTGTCTATATGGTTATGAACTACCAGACAATGCGGTTAATGACTGGATGGTGGCTCAACATGTCACCAGAAACATTAAGCCAAATGTTCAATATGGACTCCAATATAGAGTTCCAGAGCTTTTCACTGCAAGTGGGTTTGCTACGGCGCAATTCTTGGTAGATGTAACGAATGCTATCCCGGACCTTAATTCTGGTTTGATGATCAACTATCTCGAAAGTGGTGTTACCATCAACACTCCGAAGGGACCAACATACTTGAGACCTGACGATCATCAAGGGCTTGCAGAGATGTATATCGCGAAAGCTGTGAATGATACCCGACCTGGGTCTGAAACAGAAAATCTCATCATTGCGGAATTGGTTGAAACCCTCGACCGTAACGCGGTTGCACCTCCAATTGCGTCTGGTTATACACCAGGTGGATTCGCACCAACAACAACAACAACAACAACAACAACAACAAC
>WTCK01000220.1 GCA_013138615.1 Candidatus Thorarchaeota archaeon
ATCACATGTATTACAAAGCCCAATATACTTGACGACCACTACATAAGTCAGAAGTAAACGATGCTTGTTAGCAAAGCGCACTAGTAATCAAGATTCTTTCAAGGTTTCATCTTACTTCGAGTCGAGAACGACTCTCTACTCGAATGCGAGCTAAATGCACTGTCAATCCAACGTGTACTACTGGCCAGAAAATGACCGTGCGTGTACTTAAGCGGCAGAAAACGCCTCGGGTTTTCAATAGACCATTTGACCCGCTCGGCAAAATCGGGATTTGTTCCTTAGTACACGCTGTTATCCACTTCATTAAGGAACTCGTTTCCTAACGTTTACTCACGATTTTCAGCCAAAATAGTCAAGGTTTAACGGAATTAATGTTTTATGTTGGATTTCATTGGCTGCATCGGGAAACCATGTCTACTGTCGATACTCCTGTTGTGATCATAGGTGCAGGACCAGCAGGTTTGACTGCCGCCAGAGTGCTAACCGAACTGGACATTGATTACATGCTTCTGAGCAGAGAAAAGGAGCCGGGAGTAAATAAGGCGTGTGCCGGCTTCATACCGTCAGGCGCTCTCCGGGATTTCAATATAGACACTTTGCCAGGAGCACATCCAGTAACTACAGTGCGTATGAAGTTCCCAAGACAAGATATGCAGACAGTGGAATTCGGAGCAAAGGTCGGCGTAAATGTCAGCCGGGCAAACCTTGGTATGACCATGCTGAAGTATGTTGGCATAGGTAGTGGGGAGATGCGTCTCCAGACCGAGGTAGGGCATGTATCCGTCAAACAATCTGGATGTGAGTTAACACTCCATAAGCATGGACAATCAGAGAAGTTGACCTCAGAGATTGTGATTGATGCAAGCGGCGTAAACCCGGTATCACTGAAAACGGTGCAATTGCGAGAGCGCCTTCCTGATCATCTTATGGGCTACACAGCTCAGTATCAAATGCGAAGACCTTCATCAATGGACGCTCTGAATGGAGTGAATGATTTCTACTATGGCAGTGACTTTTCCCCCAACGGATACGCATGGGTGTTCCCACGCGGCCATGATATTGCAGTGGGCACAGGGGGATTGCTTAGGTTATTCAAGGAAGAGAAGAAGTGCATGTTCGACTACATTTATCACCTCATTACTCATGATGATTCAGCTAAAGCGACCCTAGAGAACTCAGAGGTTATCAAGAGAGAGTCAGCATTGGTCCCTCTTGCAGGCGTCGTCCAACCTTCATTCACAGACCGTCTCATGCTTGCCGGCGATGCGGCAGCTCAATGTTGCCCCATAACTGGAGAGGGAATCCATTACTCCATGATAGGGGGAGAGCTAGCAGCACAGACAGCTGCACATGCGGTAAAGAAGCAGGATTACTCAGCTCAGATCTTATCAAGGTACGAAAAAGACTGGATCAAAGCGATTGGCTCCAACCTCAAATGGGGACGGTGGTTACAGAAGAAGATGGTAGAGTCAACCTTTGGTGGACTTGGGACAAGCCTGATTGGATCTGACAGGAGCTGCAGGATTGTTGCTGAGATGCTTGTAGGTGCGAGGTCAGTAAGGTCTACTCTTCTTGCAGCAGCCCCCACATACATGGCCAAGAAATTGCGACGATAGAGCGCTGATTGCGCACTTTGTTCTGCACTACAGTAGCGCGTTAGCACATTTCACTTCTGTTCAATGAAAAATGGATTGAAAATAGATATCGAGCGTAACCATTGGGACAAAGGGGGAAAGTGAAACCGGACCCGCCAACCTAATGCTTTTCTTGACGGGCCGGCTTAGAGAGTGGACGCATAGAGAGAGGGAGAGAGAGAGTGGACTGTTCTACAAGTTTCAGGATCCTGCAGTTCCCCGCATCTTGTGAACGATGAAACATTTTTGACGATAAGCCTGTTCGTCAAGTTCAGTAATGTAATTCTCTAATCGTTTGACCCTGGTGAACTCTTGTTCTATGCCTAAGTCTCGAACGGTTAGCATTGCCTTCTTGTTTTCGATTCGGACGTAAACGCCGCCCAAACCAACATTGTGTTTCATGTAAACAGGCTCCTCTTGGCCTTTAACCCTGTAGAAGCCTTGTCTCCTGAGCATTCGTGTAAACATCATCATTTTGTCTTGGCCCTCCCGGCGGTTGACAAGAAAGATGTAAACGCTAACCTCAATATAAACACATTCGGTTTCAATGAGTAAACGCGCCATACAGAACTGGAAGCTCAATCTGCAAATACAGCCGCATTCGAGCTTCCAGCGCTTGTTTTGTGCAGTTTCAGCGCATTATCTGCACATCTGTAAGGTTAATGTTCCCTTCCATTAGCTAATTAGCTAGGAAATGGCGCGGAATAGTGCTGCGTGTACAAATCAGTTGAGAGTCAAGTCTCCAGATAGTTCGCTGCGTGTACATGCATCGCCGATGATGGTGTACATTTGTCGAATCTTAGCTAGGGCTTAAGACTGGTTCCTTTGTCTCATATGCTGGATTCAAGGCGGCATGCGGCTCAATTCAGCTGTAAAGGCGTGATTTGCGTGGCCACCTGTGGTACAC
>WTCK01000299.1 GCA_013138615.1 Candidatus Thorarchaeota archaeon
TACTAGAAATGGAGGCGCGCCTCCCGTGAAGGCAGCGCTTAGAATGATGGGGATGAACGCAGGCTATTCCAGAATGCCTTTGAATTCAGGCGGCACTCTGACTCATGAGCTAAGGGCGGAGATTCGAATTGAGCTGGAGAAACTTGGATTGATAGAAGCCCTGACTCATCCCAAGGCTACAAAGGACATCGACATACAAGGAGTACTCGGGAAGTTCGGGGTTGGACCGGACTACCTTCTGGATGCGAAAATCGGGACGGGTTCCGAAGATACCGTGTCGGTAGCTATTGTGACCGGGTCGAAACATGGCGCTCTGGGCTCTGCATTCGTCAAGCTGCTCATGAATCCAAAAGTAGGTCACGAAGCTCTAACAGTGATCTTGGAACCTAATCTTCCTGTGAGACCGACAAGCATTATGGTGCCTATTAAGAAAATCAAGTCAATGCGTCAGGCGTCCCTCTTCTATGGGCCTGTACAGTCTGGAGCCGCAAGGGCTGTGGCAGCTCATCTCAAGAACGGTAAGGTGCCGGATCAAGCCATAATTGACAATGTGATGCTTATGGCACTCGACATTGACCTAAACTCAAGAAACCGAAGGCAAGTAACAGCTGCGACTGAAAGAGTCGTGTCAGCTGCCTTGGGACAAATATGGAAGTGATCATAAATGACAGATGACTTCACATTCAAGGGTGTATTCCCCGCATTGGTAACGCCATTTAGCAAAGAGGGCGTCAACGAGGAACAATACCGCGGACTGATTGACTATGTAATCAAGAGTGGTGCGACAGGAATCGTTCCTTGCGGAACAACAGGCGAATTCACTAGCATGAGCTTCGATGAAAAGGTCGACGCGTTCAGGATTGCTTGTGATGCAGCAAAAGGCAGGGTTCCTGTAATGGCTGGCACGGGGGCTGCATCTACAAGGGAGGCAATTCAGCTCACAAGGAGAGCTGCTGAACTCGGTGCTTCGGCCGCGCTGGTGGTCACGCCGTATTTCCTTAAGCCTAGCACCAAAGAAATTTATGAACACTTTGAACGGGTCGCCAATGCAAGTGATATTCCAATATTCCTTTACAACATCCCCCAAGTGACGGGAGTCAACATCGATTGGTGGCTTGTAGATGGGCTCCGAGAGATAGATGGGATTGTCGGAATGAAGGACTCGAGTGCGAATCTGCTGAATCTCACAACAATTCTCCTTCGCCGACCAGAGAGCTTCCAGGTGGTCATAGGGCACGATGAGGTTGCTCTTCCAGCCCTTGCAACCGGCTGTGATGGTGCGATACTCCTGAGTGCCAATATCTTTCCAGACCGCTACATACGAATGCAAGCAGCGCTTGCCAGCGGAGACCTCAAGGAAGGCCTAATCATTCAACGAAGCCTGCAAAAAACAATCCGGTTAATGGTCAACAAGGGTGGGGGGCTTGCTGTCAAGGCCGCCTTGAATATGATGGGGGTTCCAGTAGGGACCGGACGAGCTCCATTGATTGAAGGTGATGCTCTCAGGTACGAGGATATAGACGAGCTTAGGACGTGTTTGGAGGACCTCCAACTCATTAAGCGAGGCCCGGTCACGTTCAAAATGGGTGATAAGACTTTGATTGCTGAGTCCTATCCCAAAGTTAATGGAGTCCCAGAAGTCATCGACGACTTGACATTGCTCCATGCAGAGGCGCTTGCCGGAGAAGGGTTGGAGGTTGCACACGTTGACCTTGTTATGGGTCTTAGGGACGGACCACTCAAAGAAGCTTTGGAAGCCGCTGGGACAATGAAGGAGGGCTTCCATGTGTCCAATATCATTAAGGATCTCGAACCCACAACAGTCTTCGTTTCAACAGTTACAATCGTCGATGAAAAGCATAACGCGCTGGTATACGAAGTAGCTCAGAAGGCTGTAGCTGATGCTGTGACACGCACCGTAACTGACATGATAATCCCTGAGGAACTCATTCCTGACTTAGTGATAGCTGCCAATGTGTTCGTTCATCCTAGTGCCAATAACCCAAAACGTGTTCACATCAACAACTTCCGCGCAGTTCGACATGCTATTCGTCGGGCGATAGAACGACGGCAAGGCGTGGATGAGATCATAGCAAGGAAGGACTCAGCTCGACATCCCTTCGCGTATAATCCCTAGGAACGCTCAACGAACACCCGCCGCTAAGGGTCCATTATGAGATACATGATAGCCCAGAATGGTGTTGGCCGTTTGTTAAGGTGGGAACATCATCAGTGTTCTCTGCTACAGCGCGTTCTCTCGGTCTTAGAGGCTATGACTGAGCGCACGAGCTAGATGGCTTCTAATACCATTTCATTCGCCCCTCATGGTTACGATTGAAACGATTTGCGTATATATACCACCGCGTGAAGCATTGTACAAGCTTCGCACCGTTACAAGCTGGCCGCGCCACCCAGCATCCGTTGGAGCTAAGAACCATGGCTGAAACCTACACAATTCGCATTCGCGATCTCCCCACACGCAAGTTGCGGAAATCCGTGCGGAAATTCCTCTCAGGGGAATACAAGGTGTCAGTTGAAGACGTATTTGGACGGACATATCCGGTCGTCATTCGAAAACAACGCAGACTCCTGTGGAGTGACGACTTGCACATCGCTATAGGGGTATAGGGGAAAAAGAGTGCGGCTCAATCCGTCCTGCCTTTAACTGACCTGGAAAGGTTTCGGCCATACCACATTTTTCGTTTGGCACCGGTCATGCATTCGGGAATGTTATTATCGGGGTCTGAGTTGATGCTGCTTGGGTGCCAATTTGATTAAGACCAATCAATCGCGGATGCTTTCACTTCTCAAGAACCTCATAGCCACGAATTCTGAGAGCCCTCCAGGCAGAGAAGCGGAAGTCGCCAAGATTCTTCGAGATCATATGGAGTCACATGGTATTGCTTGTGAGTCCGTTGGTCCAAGTGATCGACCAAATTTGATATTCTCTACAGTGGACGAGGAATTGGGTTCACTAGTTTTACATGGTCATATGGATACTGTACCAGCTGGCCCTCCAGATGCTTGGACTTACGATCCGTTCGGTGCAGAGATTGTGGATGGGCGCATGTACGGGCGAGGAGCATGCGACATGAAAGGGCCAGTTACAGCTCTGGCAGAAACCATGATTCTTTACAACGAGGAGAAGCATAATCTTCCTCTTCTTATGCTGGCAACGTCTGATGAAGAGAGTGGATGCTCAGGTGCTGAAGAGGTTGCTAAGAGCGGGAAGCTAGCTGGAGTGAAGTTTGGCGTTTGTGCTGAACCTACAAATCTCGATGTCCTAGTCGGCGAGAAGGGCATGTTTTGGTCCAAGGTGGTTGCCGCCGGCAAAGCAGCTCATGGGTCTAGACCGCAAGAAGGGACGAATGCGATTCAATTATGCACGAGAGCGTTGGATATTCTTATGGACCAATCCTACACCTTTGAGCCGGATGAGCTTCTGGGTAAACCAACAATCAGTGTGGGCATCATCAAAGGCGGAGTGAAGATTAATGTCGTGCCCGATCGCTGCGAAGCGCACTTGGACATGAGGCTGTCCAAGGGGCAAACCGTGGAGTCCGTGCTTGCGGAAATGAATGCCCGCCTTGCGAAAGCAGGACTGTCTGAATGCATCGAGCTCGAGTACATACATGGTAAGCCTGCCGTTTCAACTCCCCGTGATGCTGAGATCGTCAGAGTTAGTCTTGACGCAGTTGAGCGGGTTACAGGACATCGTCCAGCGCTTACGGCAGCAACATTTGGCACGGACTGCTCAGTACTTCAGCCAAAGATAGGGATCATTAATGTGATATGTGGACCTGGCTCCATCGAGCAGGCACACCAACCTGACGAATACATACACATTGATGAGATGTTTGCAGCTGTTGATGTCTACCTTCAAATTGCTCGACAATTCGGTGAGTGATACGAGCGATTCAATCTACATCAGTCGGGTTTGACTCTTCTTCTGGCAATGAGGGCTGCTATGGCTCCTGCGCCCAGACCGTTGCCGATGTTCACAACTGCAAGACCTGGTGCACATGATTGGAGCATTGAAGATAGAGCAGTAATTCCCTCCCCGCCATAACCGTAACCAGTTGGTATTGGCACTCCTATCACGGGAATATCAACTAACGAAGCTATTACAGTTGGCAGTGCGCCTTCCATTCCTGCAAGGACCACTATGACATCTACATCCTTTTCGACTATTTGCTTCAGGGGGTCAATGAGTCGGTGGATTCCTGCCACTCCTACGTCAAAGAATGATATTGTTTCAACTCCCACGACTTTAGCAACAGCTTCCACTTCGCGTGCATATGGAATGTCAGAGGTTCCAGCAGTAATCACGGCAATTCTCCCCAACGCCTCGGGGGGTTTCCAGTTCTGAGAATGCACAAACACGGTGAGATGATCTCCACTACCACTCACATTGATGACATAGTTATCGATAGCACTCTCAAGAGCGTCGACTTTTTTCTGATTGGCCCTTGTAAGTAGTGCAAATCCATTAACATCCAGCATGTTTCTCGTTATCTTGATGATTTCGTCGCTCTGCTTTGTTTCTGCCATGACTACCTCAGGTATGCCAGTTCGGTCCTGTCTACCGTGGTCAAGGACAGCAAAGCCTTCCACATGACTTAGCGTGAGAATCTGGAGCTTCTTTTCTGCCTCGTCAATCGTCAGCTTTCCGCTTGTCAGCGCCTTTAGTATACCTCTAGTAGTGTGCATAATGGATTCCTCACGCGTTTCCAGTTTCAGGATTAATCAGGAGAAAGTTTAAAGTTGTGGTTGCTCAAGGATTCTTTTGCAGTGGTCCAAGATAACCACAGGGGCAGTTGCTATGCAAATAGATGAGATTATCCAGAATATCACCTTACTTCTTCAGCCACCAACTATCTACTTCGTTGCAGTAGTTATTGTTCTAATTGTTATAGGGGCTGCAATCAAAAGGCGACCTAAAGGACCTGCAGGCCCACCAATCATCAAAAGAATGAGCAAGATGATATCACGCATCGAAAAGGGCAAGCCTATCAAGGATGCGCCGGTCAAATCCCGACAAGACATCATCACTGAGAGCTTCGAGGAGAAGATGCATGCAGTAGGTTTGCAGCCATCTACTGATTCTGGTCACATACCAACATCACGTACTCCCCTAGCGAAATACCTCCTGGATCACGGCGTTGCTGAATCCACTACTGATGCAATCGTCAGCGAACTTAGCGGATTGGAATCTAAGGACGCAGTCAAGGAGATTCTAGAGGCCGCTGCAGAAAGTGAAGGCGTCAGTTTCACAAGCCTCGAACTCGATATGGCAAAGCAGCTAGCACTCGAAGAGTGGCTGCGCTCAAGGAGGAGAACAAGCTCCGAGGAGTGAGCGCATGTGACCGAACTCCTCCACATGAAAGACAATTACATCCGGGAATTTGAGGCGAAGGTTGTAGCAGTGGGCGACTGCTACGTTGTGCTTAGTCACACGGCATTCTACCCTGAGGGCGGCGGGCAGAGTGGAGATCGGGGGACAATAAGCGATGGCACTACCACTCTGACGATTGTAAATACGAAAAAGGATTCTGGAACGGTTCAGCACTTGGTGAGCGGCCCCATAGCGCTAAGTGTTGGGACTGATGCCCACTGTTCTCTTGATTGGAATTGGCGATATGAAAGCATGAGATTCCATACGGCTCAGCATGTTCTCTCTCGGTATCTTCAGCTGAACTACGGAGTCATCACCGTTGGCAATATGATAAAACCCGGCGAGAGCAGAGCCGACTATTCCCCTCTCGAATCCTTTGATGAGGAGATGAAGCGCAAGGTTGAGGTTGGAGTTAACGAGATCTTAGCTAAGAATCTTGATGTTTCCATTGAGTTCATGCCACGTAAGGACGCAATTGACTACCTCAATAAAAAGGGCTACCAAACAAGATACCTCGAGATGGTACCAAAGTCAGTGAAGGAGTTCAGAGTAATTACTATTGGAGATTATGACGCGGCTTCCTGCGCTGGAACGCATGTGAAAAACACGCAAGAGGTCGGTGCCATCAAAATTGGGAAGACTAAGAACGTGGGCGCTGGAAAAAGGCGTATCTACTTCAGCTTGGTCAACTAATAATGTGCGTAACAGCCAACAGTTTTATGAGCTAACCAGATGCCTATTGTGAGTGTGAGTCGGATGAAGGCACTTGTATTGACTGCCGGAGTTGGTAAGAGACTTAGGCCACTGACCGCTAACAGGTCAAAAACGATGCTGAAGATTGCAGGCCGTCCTGTGTTGCAGTACATTATCGAAAGCTTGAAGGAAAACGGCTTCAAGGATATCATCATTGTCGTTGGGCACGGCCGTGATGAAATTATCGAGCACTTCCAACATGGTGCCGAATCAGGCGTAAGGATACGCTATGTAATCCAGCATGAGCAGAAGGGTGTTGAAGACGCGATACTAACTGCTCGTGATGAGATTGGGAATGACGATGAGTTCCTGCTTGTCAACGGTGACGTTCTTGTGGACTCTGAGATGGTTTCTCGCACTCTAGCAAATCACGAGAACATGGACGCAGATGTAACAATGCTTGTAACTCTCGTATCCAATCCCGAACAGTTTGGCACGGTTCGGATTGGAAAGAATGGAGTCGTGGAAATGCTTGTTGAGAAAGGGGGACCCGATCGCTATGTCAGCAACTATGCGGTGGCCGGGGTATCAGTGTTTTCAACTAAAACACTACCTCTCCTCGAAGAGCATAAAACCATGGAGCGTACAATCGAGAAGATGATAGAGGCCAAATCAGTAATCGCCGCCGCTGTCTGGGAGAAGGAATGGGCAGAATTCACTTGGCCCTGGGATGTACTTGAGGCCAATCGGATTGTAATGGACAGGGAGCTTCGTGGGCATGGGACCTTTATTGCTGAAACTGCCGAAATACACAGGCATGTTGTAATAGAAGGTCCTGTATTCATCGATGAGAATAGTGTCATACGTCCGGGCACGACCCTAAAGGGGCCAATCTACATAGGTAAGGGAGTGTACGTAGGTGACCATTCACTCATTCGCAAGTACACCAGCTTATGCGATAACGTGAGCATCGGATATTCTGTTGAGGTACGCAACAGTGTAATCTTCGACAAAGTCACCGTTGGAAGGATGACCTTCGTAGCAGATTCAATCATCGGTGCAAATACCTGCATCGAATCCGGGGCACAAACTTGGAACTGGCGCCCGGACAACAAGCCGTTCCATCTCAATTACATGGACGGGCGCGTGCAGATACCAGTGAGCAAGTTCGGCGCCATTATAGGGGATGGCGTTATCGTGGGTATCAACTCAGCAATATACCCTGCTCAACGCGTAGGGGAGCACAGTGTCATTGCCCCGGGTTGCATCATTGACAGAGATATACCTCCAAGAAGCGACGTTTCAGCTCAGCAGAAGCTAATCATCAAACAACGCAAAGACGACGACACCGGCGGCAAGTAATTTCACACTTCGATATGCTCGATTGCTGAAACTCACATGCCGTCGATGCGTAAGTGAACAATGCTATCCTTGTTCATTGGCTTATGGACCCGTTTCCTGCAATCATAGCAACTATTTTGTTCTAATGCATGAGCATCTTTAAAAGCCGAACCCAAAACGTTCGCGGTGACCCCCTGGGAACTAATCTAGGAGAGTAATTGCTATCAGCCGCAAGAAGTGGGGACGAACAGCAACAAAGACAGAAAGAATCGTCCGAGATGCTGTGCCCAAACCAGAAACAATTGGCGAAATCGATGAGTACGTGAAGAAGGCTAAATCCATCACAAGCTATGACCTTGCCAAACGGTTCAATATCAGAATGAGCATCGCACGCAAGATTCTCAAAGGCAAGGAAAAGGAAGGTGTGATTGTTCCCTATATTCACGATAGTGGTTTTGTTGTCTACACAACTCCAGCAGAGATCGAGAAGCGGGAAGGCGGCAAACCAATTATGCTTGTGGACGTCCTTGAGGAAATTGCATCTTCTGCGGTCAAGCGTCCTGTGATAGCTACGGAAACGGACATAGCTCCTAGTGCAGCTTCAGCTGCTGAATCGGCAAAACCTGGCAAACATGCACGGCAGCGACGTGCTCTTGACGATCGCAAGGAAAAAGAGAAGGCGCGGCAACCTGAGATTGTAGTTGAGCCCCTTGAGGAATCTCCTACTGTTGAATCTCCAAAACCTGAAGTGAAGAAGCCCAAGAAGAAAGTCACTAAGAAGAAGGCTGAAGTAAAGCCCAAGAAGAAAGTGACCACGAAGAAGGTTGAAACAAAACCCAAGAAGAAAGTGACCACGAAAAAAGCTGAAGCAAAGCCCAAGAAGAAAGTCACCAAGAAGAAGACGGAAACAAAGCCCAAGAAGAAAACCCCCTAGGGAATAAACGTCGCTGTTTCCTGGTCGACCCTGCAACGCCATAATTTAGTTCATGTGCCTTCCTGCATCCTGATTCGACCAGGCAGACATCAACTCGGATACTTCCTCAAAATGATTGATTGAGGATGATGCAGGAGAAAGAATTTCTTGCGACATCGAGGATGTAGTTTCCTTCCCCGATGCGCAAGTTATGCTGCTGGATGACCGTGGTCATTAAGACGGATTGATGGTTGACATTGGACTTACTTCGAATACGCTTCTACTTCAGTCCCGCTACCTGTTTATCAAGATCCTCCAGCTGCGTGTCCAGTTCTGCCTCTTTAGCCTTGTAGTCGTCTTCAGGTATGTACCCGCGCATGTAATCAAAGCGCAAGTCAGTAAGCTGAGCCTTCAGGCGATCTTTTTGCTGCAACAGGAAATCGAGTTGATCACTTCCTTCGGCAGCTTCAGCTGCTGGTTCCACCACTTCTGGGGTGGGCTCAGGAGCTGGTTCCACCACTTCTGGAGTGGACTCAGGAACTGGTTCCACCGCCCCTGGAGTGGGCTCGGGTTCAGGTTCCGGCGCAATCTCCGACTCGGGAGTAGGAACTGCTTCCGGAGCCGGAGCTTCAACTTTTGGGGCTGAAGCCTTTATGCTTTCCATCATTTCCATATTCTTGCGAAGAGTATCGATTTGGTTTGCGATTTCTGTAAACGAGTCGTTGATTGTCTGGTTGATTGACAACTTCATTTTAGCAAAGTTCTCTGCCAACTCATCCGCCAATTTCTTGGTTTCAGCGACCTTGTTCGCAAACTCTGCGATCTCTTCCATCTGCTTCTGCATAGCACTGAAATCAAAGGACATGTATAGCCACCTAGGTGTGCTCTTTCTACTTTGAACATCAATATTCTCGTTCTTAACCTTTGTCGTGACCTACCTACAATTCAATATGCCACTGTACACATTGAACTATGCAATCTTGTCAGCCTTCCCTTCGAGAATGGCCTTTCTAATGATTTGGATGAGCCTTTCGCGGTATGAGATGTCGATGGCTACTAGCTCGTAAGTAGGAATGCTCAATATCTGTCCTACCCGCTCGGGGGTCAGTGCAGTTGGAAGGTCTTGCTTGTTGGCAATGCCAATCACC
>WTCK01000138.1 GCA_013138615.1 Candidatus Thorarchaeota archaeon
ACGTATGCTGCTCATATAGCCGGAATCAAGTTCTGGAGAACGAAACTAGCACCAGCACTCGACATCGAGTAGCTTCACCAATCTAATAAAAAAAAAAGGAGAGCGGGCACTCAGCCCGCGTTCGTCAACTACATGCGCCGCTTTCTCTGGAACACCATGACCAATATCACAATCATGGTCAGGCCTATGCCAGCCAGCATCATGTAGGTGGAAGATAGATCCTGCGGCCTCGGCCCCGGTACTGGTTCAACTGGCTCGGTTGGTTCTGTTGTTGTAGTTGTTTCAGTCTGCACGTCGTACGATTGTTCACTGGAAATCGCCATGTTCCCCAGCGTATCGTAAGCCACGATTCGATAGGTCACAGCAGCGCCAGCCGCCTGTGCAGGTATGTTCGCAGAGTAGATGTTACCTGCAGAACTCATTGTGATGTTCACCCACGCTCCAGAATTCACACTATACTGAAGAATAGCGGATTGCACTCCAGTACCATCCAAGACGGTTACACTGATTGTAACGACATCGTTCGACGTTGGACCAGTCGGTTGGCGACCTAGTGACAAGAGCGATGGCCCTGTGACATCTGGTCCCTCAGCAGAGAAGTGGAAGAACTGCGAACTGCTCTGGACATAATTGCCATCTGCATCGTACACCGTCACCTGATAGGATACAAAAGTATCAGGTGCATGATTCGGAATGATTGCGGTGTAGTTCGTTCCCGATAGTGTCATGGTCACGTTGTAGCTACCGGTAGTGTTTGTATAGGTCAAAGTCACTGAGGAAACTCCGGAGCCTCCTGCATCAGAAACCTCCACCTCAACTAGGCCAATCTCATTCGAGAAAGCATCTGTCCCATTAGTGTGGTCAAGCAATACGATACTGGGATCGATATTATCTCTGAACCGGAAGGTGTAACCACTCGCCACAAGTTCATTACCTGCACCATCGTTGGCCACGATTGAATAGTCAAAGTAGTACTGTTCTTCGCGTCCTGTTTCACGCGGGACATCCACGACGTAGGCGTCTATTCCGGAAACGTAGGTAGCACTGTAGTTCACATTGTTGACTTGGTCCCAAACTTTCACCTCATTCATTCCTGAGCCGCCCGTGTCGTAGGCACTGATTTCAAGGTGCATGTTGTCAACCCCACTAATCTCGCGAGGGTTCGACTGAACACCGCTGACGCTCGGAGCGATGGTATCGGAGGCCCCCGGTGAAATGTAGGCTACGAACACCGGATCAACTTCTACTGCATAGCCGCTCCACCACCTGAAGGATATCAGGGTATAGAATTGCTCTACTGTCACGTTGAACGTCCCAGCATTGGACGTCCCTTCGTCGGAAACATACATGTTTTCGAAAGTTGACAAAGGCACAGTTTGCGCCGTCACATTGACATTACCGCCCTCTGGAGAGCCCCAGTAATAGGGAGCCCCGCCCAGACTCATCATAGCCACGTTGGAAAGGCCGCTTGTCATGGTAAAGTTCTCAGAAGGCACCGCTGCCGTATTGTTCAAAGACGTCCCAGTGTCACCAACGTAGCCGCCCGCAGCTGATTGCCCAGATTCGGTGCTGACCGTGAGCTCGCTATAGAACGCAATAGCTAAGCTGAATCCATCGAGTGGATCCTGGTCCGGAGTATCAACATCCCATTCTCCGATGGCAATGTCAAACTTCACCTCAGCTGAGTTTGCGCCAGTTTCATTCTCTGCTCCCGTGAAATGCACGTCGAGTGAGAGCTCAGTTGTATTGCATTGAGTGGGACGGTCGGCAAATGTGGATAAATCGGAGCCATAGTATTGCCCATCGTACCAATCAAAGTAAGAGTTTTCACCATACGGAAATGCGACCCCAGTGAGATTCTGGAACGTGACACCGAAATCAATTGTTTCGTTGAGTGCCCTGTATTCCATATCGCTCTGGTTCATGTTACCCCAAGCCTCTCCAGGAGTGACGAATGTCACTGCTTCCACATTCATTGGCATCCAATAATGGGTCAACTCAGAGTATGTGGAGTTGAAGTTCATGACATTGGTAGTGGCGGCATCCACCGCGACTGTATCATTCCAAGCTAGTACTCCTGCGAATTCATAGTCCAAATCGATGTTCATGATTTCATTGTGAGTCCCGTTATAGACTTCTGTAGAGTAGTCCTCGTGGAGACCCCACCAGAGCCAACTCCAAGTTTGATCATCCTCAACCCAATCCCAGCCTTCATCGAGAGCTTGCTGTTTAAGGTCGCTAGACGTATAATTCTCAGCCATCCATGAGATACCCCAGTACCCCGGCTTGGGATTGCCCCACGCGTCGTATAGAGTATCACTGATCTGAGCCCATTCGGCTGCGTCTACCACTGTGCCTGTGTCGGCATAGTACCAGATGTGATTGTCAGCCCAAGAGTGCTCCCACGAGAATGTAACTTTTCCAGTGTAGGAGGACATATGGAATTCATCATTGAACAGCGAGCCATTTGGTTCCCAGAAGATGTCAACCCAGAGGTACTCCTCGATCATTGTGAAGTTCTCCTGGAACGAGTGAGTACTCTTGACGTAGTACTGGTCATCATCCGTTTCAAGGTCACCGTCAAGATCTAGTGCACCTGTATCGGGGTTAACCGTCCATGTATCAAGATTCCACATCCCCCACTCGGGGACGCCTGTGACAATCCTCCATTGGTCCTTCTGCACGCTGATTGGCAAAGGTACGTAGTCTAGTTTCTGTGAGTGGCCCCACACCTGATGAGCCTTGAAAATCATGTCACGCCT
>WTCK01000255.1 GCA_013138615.1 Candidatus Thorarchaeota archaeon
AAGAGCTGCTTTCCAAAACCGGAGGCACTCTCATGGTCCTCACAGTCGAAGATTTAGCCAAAACGATTGATCATACGGTGCTAAAGCCTGAAGCAAAGCAGTCCAAAATCAAGCAGCTCTGTGAGGAAGCACTCCTGTACAATTTTGCTGCGGTCTGTATCAATACTACTCATGTTGAGTATGCTGCCGAGCTACTCAAGGGCTCATCCGTCAAGGTCTGCTGTGTTATCGGATTCCCTCTAGGTGCCAATCTAACACAGGTGAAGGCCATGGAAGCTAAGGAGGCAGTCCGTTTGGGTGCTCATGAAATCGATATGGTCATCAACGTTGGAGCGCTCCGCGATAAGAATTATGATTTTGTCCGTAGAGACATCGAAGCTGTAGTTGAAGCATCAGGAAACGCGCATGTGAAAGTAATTCTAGAAACCGGTCTTCTAATTGACGACGAGAAGCGTCAAGCATGCTTGTTAGTGAAAGAAGCTGGTGCAGACTTCGTCAAGACATCAACTGGCTTTGGTCCCATGGGCGCGACTCCACACGATGTAAGGCTCATGCGAGAAACTGTCGGAAATTCCATGGGCGTAAAAGCAGCTGGAGGCATTCGCAACTTCAAGGATGCAATCAAGATGATTGAAGCGGGCGCTAACCGTCTCGGAACTAGTGCGGGGGTTGCCATTGTGGAAGACTTTCGCTGGCTTCAATACAGTGATGCTTGGATGCAACCAGACCGACCGTGCTGGGACTGTCCAAGCCGTCAAGCCAGTATGGCCAAGCAACCCAAAGAGGTCTATCTCTGGTACAAAGAACGATGCATCACGTGTCCCCACCGTGAGAATAATGTCTTCAACGACTAGGAGGAATCTTGTTTGTCAAAGCAAACCTATACCAATGCTACGATTCTTCGTGTGTCACTGACTGATGGTTCCATTCGCAGGGAACAGATATCCTCTGATGATTTCGCACAGTATCTTGGGGGACGAGGTCTCGGAGTGAAACTCCTCTACGAGAACCTGCCTCCAGGAATCGACCCACTATCCCCGGATAATTGGCTCATCTTTGCTGTGGGTCCACTGACTGCGACATCTGTCCCTACCGCTGGACGCTTTGTTGTGGTGACCAAGTCCCCGTTGACAGGCACCATCTTCGACTCACATGCGGGTGGTTACTTCGGTGCTCAATTGCGAAAGGCCGGCTACATTGCCGTCATTTTCGAGGGCGCTTCATCTTCACCAGTCTATCTTTGGATTAAAGATGGCGAGGTGGAGTTGAGGGATGCTTCGAAACTATGGGGAAAAGACACTGCTGTGACTACTGAGGATCTTCTCAAAGAAACCGATTCTAAGGCTCAGGTTGCATGCATAGGGCCTGCTGGCGAAAACCAAGTCAAGCTCGCCGCAATCATGACCGACCTGCATAGAGCCGCTGGACGCGGCGGTGTTGGCGCAGTCATGGGGTCCAAAAAGTTGAAGGCTGTTGTTGTCCGAGGAACCGGGGACGTGGCTGTAGCTGATACTGATCGACTGAGCGATGCCGTGAAGCGTGCACGGCGACTCATTAAGAAAAATCCAGTCACAAGCAAGGCACTTCCAGTCTATGGAACTCCAGTCTTGGTGAATGTCACAAACGAGTTTGGCATGCTCCCAACCTTTAACTTCCAAGAGGGAAACTTCAATGATGCTGTGGCAGTGTCAGGTGAGAAGCTTTTGGAGCGCCTTTCGGTGAAACGTTACAACTGCTACGGATGTCCCATTGGTTGTGGGCGCATCAGTACCGCATACGGCCAAGAGGTTGGAGGCCCAGAGTACGAAACGATTTGGGCCTTTGGTCCTCAGTGCGGTATTAACGACCTAGAATGGATTGCGATGGTGAATCACCGGTGCAACCTATTGGGTGTTGACACAATATCGGTAGGGAGCACTATCGGTTGTGCAATGGAACTCGTTCAGAAGGGTAAGATGGAAGCCCCTCTCAAGTTTGGTGACACGACAGGCATCATCGACCTGATTGAGGATATTGCGCTTGCACGAGGTCTCGGTGCAGAACTTGGTGAGGGTTCCCGTACTCTTGCATCGCGCTACGGTGCACCTGAGCTTGCTATGCATGTTAAGGGGCTTGAAATTCCCGCATATGATCCAAGAGGCGCACAAGGGCACGCTCTTGGGTACGCAACTTCCAACCGTGGAGGATGCCATCTACGATCCTACTTGATTGGTCCAGAGATAATGGGCTCCCCTGTCCGAATTGACCGTGACAAAACTGAGGGAAAGCCGGACCTTGTCATTCTCTTCCAGAATCTTTCTGCGGCAATGGACTCCTTTGTGGTCTGTCGTTTTACGAACTTCGCTTGGACTGTCGATGATTACGCTGATATGGCGGCTGCCTGCACTGGGCTGCCAATAGACGGCTCCGCTTTACTTGCCATAGGTGAACGAATCTGGAATCTAGAGCGCCTCTTCAATCTACGTGAGGGTCTTACTGCAGAGGATGATAAGTTGCCAGAACGATTCTCTACGGCTCTTTCTGAAGGGGGTTCTCGCAATCGCGTGGTTCATCTCGAGGAGATGCTCACAAAGTACTATGCGTTGAGGGGCTGGGACAAGGCAGGTCAACCCACTAAGAATACCCTCAAGAAGCTGGATATTCCTGGATCCTAAAGCCTGAATGGGGGCCGATGCAACTGCGTAGGACGAGCCGTAGAAGAAGGAAGTTTCGCAGAGGACATGCACCATATCTAGGCAAGATACGGCTGTTTTGGTGTGACGAGTGCAATGTTCCACGATTCGAGGAAACGGAATGTAGTATCTGCAAGTCGATGCCTCGAAAAGTTCCCATCTCTCCCCCAGGTGATCCTTTCCCAGCAATGGACGGTCACCTTGAGCGTGCTATCTTGGCGATAAACCGCCAATTCGGTGAAGGTATTGGTGAAAGAGTCCTCCCTCCTGACAAGACTATCGTGATGAACAAAGTATCATCATTGGACGCAATGTACGAAGTAGTTGTCGATGGATATATTGTGGGCAGACTACGATTCGATATTCCCGAACATAACTACACTTTTCTACTTACACTCGAGGGCGGTCGACGGATAGGGGCTCTCACGAGGGTGAAGTGGGTTTCGCTTCACGATGGGGTATTGAAGTTTCTCAAGGATGGGGCGAACCTCATGGTTCCGGGGGTGGCTGGTTGCGACTCTGGAATCCAGAAAAATGATGAAGTTATGCTTATGGACTCGGATGGAGCCGTTGTTGGGGCGGGAATCGCGAGAATGAGCGGGGCGGACATGGCGCGCGAGGAGAAGGGCTACGCAGTCAAGATGCGCGACGTTGCTGACCCCAGCGCTCCATCTATCAATCCCAGAACTGCATCATGGGACGACGCTGTGCAGGCTAACGAAAACGACCTAATCTTAATTGAAGAAGAAGCCACCAATTTCATCAAGCGCACGGCTCAGAGAGAAGATGCGCCTGTGGTCGTTGGGTTCAGTGGTGGCAAAGACTCACTTGTGGTCTATCTTCTTGTTGAGAAAGCTCTGGGACTCAGTCCACCCATGTTCTTCGTGAACACCGGCTTGGAGTTTCCTGAAACAATCCGCCATATCGAGGAGTTTGCAGAAGCCCACAATGTTACAATCATAGGTCATGATTCGGGAGAGCAATTCTGGGACTCTGTTGATGTCTTTGGTCCCCCCGCGCGAGACTTTCGCTGGTGCTGTAAGGTCCTAAAACTGGGCCCTGCAGCCAAGTCTATAGCAGAGAAACTTGGTGGACATGTGCTCACCTTTATGGGTCAAAGGAAACTAGAGTCATTCCAAAGATCTCAGGAATCCCGAGTATCTTCCAATCCTTGGGTGCCCGGTCAGACATCCGCCAATCCGATTCAGAAGTGGAACGCTCTGGAAGTCTGGCTGTACATCTTCAAGGAGCAGGCGCCATTCAACCCCCTTTACAACAGAGGATATCACAGAATGGGGTGTTACCTCTGTCCCTCTTCCCCTCTCGCAGAATTGGATAGCATAAGTGAAACCCATCCTGCCCTCTATGAGCGATGGGCGGGGAAGCTTAGAACTTGGGCGAAGCGATACGGGTTTGCAGATGGATGGGCGGAACATGGTTTCTGGCGTTGGAAGAACCTTCCTCAGGGTCAACAGAATCTGGCCGAAAATCTTGGACTCGACATAAAGAGCACTCGAGAAGGACCCAAGGACCAATTGAATCTTAGCATTGTGAAAGGCGTGTCACCATGCAAGGATTCAGGATTCAGTCTGGAGGGACAGTTCTCTGCGGGAGTAGACCTCAACCGGGTATCAAGAGTCATGCCCATCTTCGGCAGCACGAAAGTTTCTGAGAGCCTTGGCGCGTTGAGGACTAAGTCTGGAGCGAACTCAATAACGATGTTCAGTTCCGGCTCTCTTGTCGTCAGAGGAAATGATGAAGAATCAATTGAGCAGCTAGCAGGCCAAATCGGTCGTGCCGTGCAGAGAGCGATATTTTGTCAGGCCTGCGGGTCGTGCATACCTCAGTGTGAACACGGGGCCTTGAACTTGGATGAAGGCAAAGTGTCAGTTGACCCTGAGAAATGCATCAATTGCTTGAAATGCGATAGCTGGCCGTGCCCCACTTACTTGGGTTAGACAGAAGGGAACTTGGCTTTCCATCTTTTAGCAAGCTCAGTCGATGTGAGAATCTCAGGGTCCGCCTCGATGATGAGGGACAGCAATTTTCTGTATGCATTGTGGTGCTTCGGATGGCCGAAATCCTCTTGATCTGGGTGAATCACGAACACTGCGAGACCCCCTCTGGACTTGATGTAGTCTAGTTTCTTCTTCCAAACCTTCAGCATGGACTGCTCTGAAAGACGATAGTAGTAGAGTAGGGTCCAGTCTTGAGGCATTGAAACTGGGAATTCCAGCATACCACTTCTTTGCCATTCAGTTCCGTTGAAGTACAGTGGATAGAATGGAAAGATTGTTCTACTCCCAGTAGAGGCGTAGCCGGTTGTTGACGCATCGGTATCGGGAAAAGAAGAGTCCCAGTAGAATCCCTCTTCAGTTAAGATTCGCACCATCTGTTTAGTGCGATGCAGTAGAGGTGCCCGGTAACCAAGAACTGATACACCCAAACTCCTTCCAATGGAAGCAGCCTCTTTGATTCGTTCTCTCTGCTCCGATGGTGTCAGATAAGCGAACTTTCCGTCATGATGAAGGCCATGAATGCCCACATCAAAGCCATCATCTAATAGCGATTTCACTAGCTGTTTGGAAACGTCGTATTCATAGGACTTGGGTACAATATTGAATGTGGACACGAAGTTCATCTGCTTTTCAATCTCAACAAACTTGGCAAGTCCGTAATTGTAACCAAGGCGTGTATCCACATCATGAGTCATCAATACACCAAAGTCTTTGTCCCAGAATTCTCTCTTCTCCTCTGTGGTGGGATCCAATCTGTCCGCAAGGTCGTCTATCGGGAATGACCTCCTTGGCACACCTGACGACCGATTTCCCATGATGGAAACGAGTGAAACAAATTTATCCCGGACTTGGTAGGGAATGTACTGAATCAGATTGAGACTCATCCCGATCTGAAATCCTATGCCAGGGTCGTAGGGAATGTCCATCTCATTCCTGTAGTAGTCACTCTTTGAGATTTTCAAGGTCTCTCCACCATCAATCTAGGACATGTACTTGAGCCAGTGACCATATCTGCTCAGAAAGCCGCTCATCATGACGCTTACATTCGTGTGTAGTCCACCCCATTCGCTGGTTTCGAGGTCAAACCACCAGCTGCCTTCTTCCTCTAACCGCTTCCTCTGTGTTTCATCAAGGGCAATGAGAGATACTACTAGAGTCCTGTCCTTCACTAGACTCCATACGTCATCTGTATTCTCAAACATGAACAGAATGTGGTTATCGACCTTTGATGAGGGACCCTTAGGAGTTCTAAACATAGCGGCCGCGTAGCTCTTCTCAATCTTTGGATCTTCAATGATCCAGTCTTCGATTCTAAGATAACCAACTAGGTCAACTAGTATATTCCTAAGAATCTCGCGCTTTTCAGCGTCCGTGAACCTCTTGATGTACTCTTCATCTCTTCGAAGTACCTTTGCGGGGACTCCTGCAGCAAGGGCGCGTGCAGGAACATCCTTGTTCACAACAGCACCTGCGCCAATTGTAGCTTCTTTGCCTATGTGCACATTAGGTAGTACGAACACTCGCCATGGAAACCAGACACCATCTTCAATCGTGATTGGCCCAAAAGCTACTGGAAATCCATCCAGAATGGGTTGCCATGTACCATGAGTAAAGAGGTAGTTGTAGCCTCCAATACCAACTCTCTTGCCAATCTTGATTGGATGCGTGGGGTTCAGAACACTGCCCGAGAATATCATGGATAGGTCTCCAATTTCAATGACTGATTTGTCAGTCTTCAGGCCTCCAATGTAGACCTGTTCCTGTATTGTGACCTCTTCTCCGATTGTTACCTTGTGTGTATCAATAATCACGAGCATTCCAAGTTTTGAATATCTGCCAAGACGGAACTCGTTCGCTCTAATCATGCATGCCATCCCTATCTTTGCATGATCCCCAATTACCACTTTTTTGCACTCAAGAATCGAGAGTAGGCCCATTGATACACCCTCACCTATCTCTGCGCCTTTCCGCCTATAGTATGCTATCTTGATTCCTGATGGAAGCAAACCAATGGTCGCCATCTTACCAATGGGCATACTAGCTAGGTCTGGATCGTCCTCAGGAATTCGTCCGAAGAAACGCGGACAGAGGAAAACCACAAGCAGCACGATAAAGCCGAAACGACCTGCAAATGTATCATAATCAGATAATACGCCATCCAGTGGAAGGGCAAGAAAGAAGAGCCCATTTAGCAGATTGAATGCGAAAAAGAGAATTGCCCAAATGAGTCCAATACGAAATAGAACTCCGCCAGTGTATTCAGAGCTTACATTTTTGAAGAACAATCGTGACGCAAGCAGAATGAGCAGAATTAGCACAACTGATTCTAGGGCATACGATGCGTAGACATCCATTAGGGCGTGCACGTATTGCTGCCAGAGAATGCCCAATACCATTGCTATGGATGGTAACACAATCCAGAAGGTCAGCGCATAGGCATTCCTGTTTATGTTCGTCTGATGCATGTCTTCACGTTCCTAGTCATCCCAATTCAATGGCTCAATATGAGGGAGCAATCAAGATAAATCGTCTGTGGGGGCAGCCTCGACTATGCGTCATATATTACCATTGTCCTGACTAGTTTCCTACAACTCAGAGAATGAATACTATGGATTACTTCTCCAAAGTTAGAAAAGATTAATTACCACCACTGGGGGGAGATTGCGAAACACCCATTCCCACACGGCGGTTGTAAGACGATGCTCAGCGCAATCTCTCTCAGCATATACGAGTTCAGAAAATACCTCGTGCTGAGCTTGGTCATCTCAATACTTGCAATCCCCATTGCAGATTCGATGGTCATCGAACGTGATCGCAACAGAAACGAGATGTACGGAGAAGCATTCTGGATATATGGGTTCGGCGTATACAGCATGACAGACCAAGAACTGGCTGAAGCGCTTCCCCCCGAGTGGGATTACAACGATGGTGACCACGTACTTCCAGGATATCTTGGCAACATCACCTACGAGTATCCTGTATTTGGACTAATATTTTTTGCAATCGCAACTTGGATTTTTCCTGGTGTGAATGAACTACAGCCTCTCTGGATTAACTTCGTTCTTGTGCTTGTGTTCAACCTTAACTTGGTCCTCATTGCGATTCTCCTCCGTGATAAGATTTACACGGTACAATGGGCTCGTCTTTTCTTCGCAGGGTACTTCATCTACGGTCTGGTAATGTCTGCGGGCGGGGGGAAGCTGGAACCCATAGTAGACTGTCTTCTTTTGATTGCACTAGTATTACAGAAAGAAGGCCAGATGAACAAAGCAATGCTCACTCTGGGCTTATCGGTGCAGACCAAGATTTACTCCGGAGTGGCATTCCCAATGATGTTCCTAATCGCTCCCAGCTCATCAATCTGGTTCTTCTTGTCATCTCTTCTAACGATAATTCCCTTCACTTTCCTTGGAGCCAGTTTTGATTCGCTCATGTCACATTTCTTCAACACTTCTTCGTATAGCACAGAAATAGTCAATCCGATGTATCCCGGATTGCTCTTCACGACGCCAACAAAGGGCCCGCTTGCGGGAGTGACGTATCTCTGGCCTCCAGCATTGATTCCAGTAATAATTTACATTGCTTTCATGATCCTTACAGTTGGGAAGTACCTCCCCAATAAGGAAAAATTCCTCAAAGTTTCTTGGCGAGAGAAACTGAATCTTCTTATGCCATTCTATATCTATATGCTTCCAGCAATCCTATTTTATTTCCGCTGGGAAATGCCATGGTATGTCTTCTGGTTAGGTCCCATAGCAATTTTTCTCAAAAATGATGAACAAGCCATGGGCTATCTCAGGCAGATTGCTCTGGTAGCTCTCCTCTATACTATCGGAGTCTTCATCAACTGGCCTTACTTCATTGCGGGGCCGTTACCTGATTTCTCAGAACATTTCAAGACCGGATGGTGGGCTCTGGGTGGACTAGCACTAATAATAGGGCTAGCTGGAGTTTCCTATTTCCTATGGAAGGCCACATTTGACCGTAGAGAACGATTAGCTGCTAGACGGCATGATGCAGAAGCACGTGGTGAGCTAATAATCTGAGTAGTTAGCGGGCTCGACCATTATCTCTATAGTAGTCGATTATTCGCTTTCTGATTAGCGTAGATGAGCAAAGACCATCAGCCTTCATCTTCTCGAGCCTGATAATTTGCGTGCTCAGTCCAGCTTCGGCCAGCCGCTTCTCAATGGCGGCTGTATTGGCATTCTGATCATATCCAAGAGCCACGATATCTGGCTTGATGTCATGCACAATGAGTGATTGATCTTCAATATCATATCCGAGAACTGCCCTATCAACGGCGTCTAAGGACTCAACAAGTCGACGCCTTTGCTCTTGCGGGAAGACTGGCGGGGCGCCTCTCTGCTTTTCTATGGTCTTATCGAGAGCTATAACGACTACTAGCTCGCCATCCTCACCTGCTAATTGTCTAGCTTGGTTAAGGTATGCAAGATGTCCAAGGTGCAAAATATCAAACTTACCCGCTGCTAGGACTCTCTTACCAGGCATAGGATTTCCACCTTAGCGTCGAGGCGCACTAGTCCTCATCCACTGCAAGGAACTCTCTACCCTCTCCAACGACTTCTATGCGGCGCTTGGTCCTAGTGATTTGGCTGACATGCACGAGGCCGTTGATTTCAAGCTGCATTAGAGCCGAGTTAAGCTCAGCTTCACTAGGTTCTTTGCCAATCTCCTTCTTTAACGCCCTTCTGAGCTCATCCTCTAGGACGACTCCATGACGTTTCTTTAGTATGTTAACCACCAAATTCCTAAGCGGTATTGCTGTCCAAGTTGCCAATTCACCATCACTTCCCGATATTCATATGGTTCCAGGACGTTGAGCCATTTCCGTCACAGTAACCCTTCGAAGCTCCTTATCCATTTTTTCGTAGTTCTCAAGTATCTGCGGTGTGACGGATGCATGCAATGATTTCAATGCATCATTGAAATGCTTCATTGAAACGATTTTGGCATCCATGTTTTCTCTAAGGGCACGCATGCCTGCTTCCCGGCATAGTGCCTCGACATCGCCACCAACAAAGTACTCGGTCATTTCCACCAGTTTCTTGATTGCTACATCCTCGTCAAGTGGCATGTTCTTAGTATATATTTCGAATATCTTCTCTCGACTCTTCTTATCGGGTGCCGGCACATAAACAAACCGATCAAACCTGCCAGTTCTGAGAAGGGCTCTATCTATTAGCTCTGGACGATTTGTTGCCGCTAGAACAATCACATCTTTCATAGATTCAAGACCGTCCATCTCCGTCAAGAGTTGACTAATGACCCTCTCAGTAACATGACTATCTCCAGCGCTCCTACCCCTCGTCGGGGCAATTGCATCAATCTCGTCAAAGAATATTATTGCCGGTGCTGCAGTTCTTGCTTTTCGGAATATCTCGCGCACCGCTTTCTCGCTTTCGCCCACCCACTTGGAGAGCAGTTCTGGGCCTTTGACACTAATGAAGTTCGCCTCACTTTCCGTTGCCACAGCTCTAGCAAGGAGGGTCTTTCCAGCACCAGGCGGACCATAAATGAGTACGCCCTTTGGGGGCGAGATTCCTAGTCTCGTGAACGTTTCGGGCCTTTTAAGAGGCCACTCAACAACCTCGATTAACGTGTCTTTTACTTCTTGAAGGCCTCCAATGTCGCTCCAGCGCACGTTTGGAATCTCAATGAATACCTCTCGCACCGCGGTCGGCTGAATCTCCCGTAGTGCCCCGAGGAAGTCATCGTTGGTGACCTCCAACTGTTCGAGCACATCCTCCGGTATCTCCTCTTCATCTAGGTTAATTTTGGGCAAGTATCTTCTCAATGCTTTCATTGCCGCTTCTCTGCAGAGAGCATGAAGATCGGCTCCTACGAAACCATGTGTTCTACTAGCTAACGCTGCCAGATCAACGCGTAAATCGCCCTCTTCTGTCAAGGGCATACCTCTTGAATGGATGTGAAGTACCTCAAGTCTTCCCGTTTTATCTGGAACGCCAATCTCAATCTCGCGGTCAAACCTGCCAGGTCTTCTCAGTGCAGGGTCAATTGCATTCACTCGGTTTGTGGCGGCAATAACTACCACCTGCCCTCTTGATTTCAGGCCATCCATTGTTGCGAGAAGTTGTGCGACAACCCTTCTTTCAACTTCCCCCTGCACATCCTCCCTCTTGGGCGCAATTGCGTCAATCTCATCTATGAAGATAATACTAGGAGCATTTTCTTCTGCGTCTTCGAAGATCTTACGAAGCTTCTGTTCTGACTCGCCGTAGAACTTCGACATGATTTCAGGGCCGTTGATGTGAATGAAATTCGCTTCTGACTCGCTAGCCACAGCCTTAGCCAGGAGTGTCTTTCCCGTACCCGGAGGGCCGTGGAGAATCAGTCCGCGCGGAGGGTCAATTCCCAGCCGCTTGAAGAGCTCTGGATGCCTCATGGGAAGCTCGACCATCTCCCTAATGCGCTGGATCTCGTCTGAAAGACCACCTATCTCTTCATACGTAACCATCGACGTGCCAATGATATCGCCGGTCGGTTTCTCAGCAATCGTAAGTATAGTTGAATGTTGCACAACAACGGTACCAGCAGGTTTTATCGATGTGACTTTGAAAGGAATCGCCCGTCCCAGAATTGGGATAAATACAGTATCTTGGGGAGTTACAGGGCAGTTAAGCAGCTTCCTTTTTACAAACTCTTCAAATCTGGGTTCGGGTCTGATTGGGACAGAGGTTGGGGCAAGTACGACACTGCGCGCGGGTTCTTCGTTAGCTCTGGAAACTGTCACCTTCTCGCTTAAGCTAACGCCTGCATTTCTTCTAATCCGGCCGTCCATTCTGATGATCTCGCGGCCCTTATCGCCTTGATAGGCTGGCCAAGCGATGGCAGCGGTTGCTCTTTTGCCTTTGATTTGGATTATGTCTCCTGTCCTGACACCCAGTTTCTCCATCGATACCGCGTCAATTCTTACTATGAATCGCCCAATGTCTCTGTGCTCAGCCTCTGCAACTTTCAGAACAAT
>WTCK01000275.1 GCA_013138615.1 Candidatus Thorarchaeota archaeon
ATCGTACTGAATCTGATGACCGAAACCGCATCTCTCAAAGCTCCAGCACCGTCGATCTGACGAAGGTTGAAGTCGGTATCATGTGCTACTGTCGCCAACTCAGCGCATATTTCATCGCGAGGCATGAGAACTTTATGAGTAATTTCGGCCGCACAGTACTCAGGGTTCACTTTCAACACAGGTTTGTTCTCGAGTGAAAGGATTGCTTTTATTGCCCGATCGGACCATTGATGATGATCGAGCCAAACAACTCTGCACCCTTGGGAAATTGCTCTAGATAGACCGGCTACCACTGAGTCCAGCGCAGAGTCATCCATGCCAAGATCCGTGACAATAATCAACGTATTTCTGCGAGTTGCGACTGATGAGAATACTCTTTCAAAGCTGCCGTAGTCTGTAAGCTCCATATTGAAGTCTAAATCCTTGGACTTCGCATACCGCCAGACGATGGCAGCCGAGTTAAGGCCATCCACATCCTTGTCGTGTGAGATCGAGAGAAGTGAACCGATCTTCTTCTTGGTCACGCTCTTTTCAGCCATCTTCTGTCCAGCCTCGGAACTCTTGTTATCTTTTCACTCTTCCTTTTCAGCCTCACTCGAGACGATTCGAAAGTGTTTTGTGTTCGACTACTGGTCTAAGAAGAGAGCTGGGCCTCCATGGTGAAATCCGGACTTCGCAACAAAATGATGAGTGGCAACGAAGCCATTGCCCGGGGCGCTCTAGAGGCAGGGATAGGATTCTGTTTTTCCTATCCGGGAACCCCTTCTACCGAGATTACTACAACACTGATGAAGACTGCTAATGAACATGACATCTATGTTGAGTGGAGCGTTAATGAGAAGGTGGCACTCGAGGCCGCAGCTGGTGCTAGTTGGGCAGGCATTCCTGCAATCTGACCTATGAAATCACTGGGCCTCAATGTGGCCGCAGATTTCTTGCTCAACCTAAACCTCTCAGGTACAGGCAAGGGAGGCCTTGTCGTGGTCGTGTGTGATGACCCACGAGGACACAGCTCAAGCAACGAGCAGGACTCACGATTCTACGCAAAAGCAGCTTACTTGCCACTGCTGGAGCCCTCCACCTGTCAACAGGCGAAGGACATTATTCCATACGCCTTTGAATTATCAAGAAAATTCGAGATTCCAGTAATCGTGCGGAGTACCACTAGACTCAGCCATTCCAGAGCAGCTGTAAGGGTAGGGAATATTCCAAAGAGGAAATGGAAAGTCACAGACGGTCTGCCAGAGCGACTGTACAATGTACCAAACCCGCATCTGCGACATAATGACCTTCTGGAGAAGTTGGAGCTTATTTCACAGGAGTTCGAGAATTCTGAATGGAATAGTGTGGATTGCCGCGATGGCACCAATCTCCTGACCATATCCACAGGAATGTGCCTCAGATATGTAGAGGAAGCTGTTGATCTCTTAGATGATGACAAGGTAGGATGCTTGGGACTTGTCACAACTCACCCCCTACCGAAGGAATTTCTACTCAAAGTGATGAAGGGTGTCGAAAAAGTTCTGTTTGCAGAGGAAATTGACCCGTTCGTTGAGGATGCGATTCTATCATTGAGTGTGAACCGTCCTGCTGGAGAAACGCCGCAGTTCCATGGAAAGCGGACAGGAGATGTTCCAGCTTTCGGAGAAATGAATACTGATATTTTGCTGGAAGCAATCGCAAGGATTCAAGGCGTCAGCTATGAGTCACTTGACGTCGAAACCCTCGCAGCCGTTGAAAAGGCTCGTGATCTGCTCGTTTCCAGGTCGCTTACTTTCTGTGCAGGATGTACACACCGAAACGTCTACTGGGCAATCCGCAAAATCCGCAAGAGATTGAAAGGCAACCTAGTGGTCGCAGGTGACATTGGTTGTTACTCACTTGGCATATTCTATGACAAATCTATGAACAGCATGCAGGCAATGGGTTCCGGGATAGGAACTGCGTGCGGCTTGGGGCAGCTCGGCAGATTTGGTTTCACCTCTAAGGTCATTGCTGTTGCTGGTGATTCGACATTCTTTCATGCGTGCATTCCGGCTCTGATCAATGCCAGACACAAGAACGCAGACATCACATTCGTGATACTAGACAACGCCACGACTGCTATGACAGGTTTCCAATCACATCCGGGTTCAGGAGAGCAGGCAAAGAACGAGAGCCATGTAAGCATAGAGAAGGTTGTAAACGCAATTGGAGCCGACTCTGTCGTCATAAGTGACGCTTACGATATTCCACCCATGGTGGATTTGTTACACGAAACTGTCCTGAAAAAGGGGTTGCATGTAATTATACTGGCAAGCGTCTGCAGGTTGGAGGAGCAGAAACGCATAGGAAACTACGATACCGAACCAGAGGTTTACATCGACCTTGAGGAGTGTTCTGGCGAGAAATGTAGAATTTGTGTGGATGATTTCGGCTGCACCGCAATAGGCTGGGATTGTGAGGCGGGACATCCAGTCATACTGGAACACCTTTGCGTCCGATGTGGTGCTTGCATCGCAGTATGTCCTCATGGAGCAATCAAACAGAGGTGATGTCGTTGAGCAATGCGTACAATATTCTAGTTGCAGGTGTTGGGGGACAGGGAAACCTCGTGTGTGGCCGGGCTCTAGCAGGCGCATCATGTGCTCAAGGAATGAAACCCGTGGTTGGGCAAATCTTTGGGGCTTCGCAGAGAGGCGGAAGTGTGTGCACACATATTAGAATTGCAGACCATGACACTGGCCCGCTAATCCCGCGAGGGCGGGTTGACATGCTGCTAGGTCTTGAACCCCTGGAAACCCTGCGTGCTGCCGTGGACTATGCAGGACCGCAAACAATCGTCGTTCTCAGTACAATGGAAGTCCACACAACGGCAACGCGCTGTGAAGAAGATGGGCACCCTAGTAGCGGGAAAGTTGTCGATGCGCTTGCGACCATCTGTGCTAAGGTGTATGCAATAGATGCAGGTGCTGCCCTGAAAACGATTGGTACGGCAAGGGCGTTGAACGCCTACATGCTAGGAGCTCTGGCAGCTCTGAACAACACGCCACTTCAAGCCGACGATATCAAGGCAAGCTTGGCAGAAATCATACCACTCACCGGAATGAACTTGGCTGCATTTGGAGCTGGAGCACAGGACATTATGGACGTAACACCGGTCGGACGAAACGTCTAGTATGGCGCTTGATTGCCGTCAGATTGCGCTCGAGTTTCTCGCCACATAAGCTCCGCAATCACTGTGAACATGTCTGAAACTCCTATTCCCGTTTTCGCGCTGCTTTCCATGTAGTAGAAACCTTGATCCTCAGCCCACTTCTTAGCCTCATCAGACGGTATCGCACGATCTGGAAGGTCGATTTTGTTGCCGATGCAGATTATTGGAATTCTTTGACCAACCGACTCGTCCGCTTCCTCCACCCATTTTTGGAGCTCTACGAATGACCTTCTTCTAGTCACGTCGAACACCATTATCAACCCAGCCGCTCCACTGTAGTACATCTTCCTAACGGCCTTGAAGCGAGCTTGCCCTGCAACGTCCCAGGCCTGGATCTTAATTCCTACAGCAAACTCGGGCTCTGGAGGTGAAATGTATGCAAGCTTGACTGCGAACTGACTTCCAATCGTAGTCTTGTAGTCTTTCTGGAATTGGCCGGTGGTATATCTTGTAACAAGAGCTGTTTTTCCGACAGCACCTTCACCGGTTACCATTACCTTGAACAAATAGCTATACGCATCCGAGGCCGCACCGGGTCTTGGGGGCTTTCTCGCTCTGGTTCGAATCTCTGTTATTATGGCGCTCTCAACAGCAGAGGCAATGACTGGCGCAGTAGGTTCCGCTACGGCCTTCTCTGCGT
>WTCK01000027.1 GCA_013138615.1 Candidatus Thorarchaeota archaeon
CGTCTTCCTCGACTTGTAGGTCTCGGGAAGGCTAAGGAGCTTGTTTACACGGGTGACAATCTGAAAGCTGAAGAAGCGCTACGAATCGGGCTTGTGGACAAGGTCTTCGAATCGGTTGAAGAAATGAGAGAAGGCACAGCAGCTCTGGCAAAGAAGATAGCTGGAAAACCTGGCGTAGCGATAAAACTGGCGAAACAGTCACTAAATCATGCATGGGATTTGCCATTGGGGAAGAATCTTGATTTCGAGGTTGATGTCTTCTGCGAAACGTTTGGGACCGAAGACAAGGAAATAGGAGTTGACGCTTTCCTCTCAAAGTCAAAGGAAAAGCCCAAGTTCAAACACAAGTAATGATGTAGTGGGGTTGTGACCCTCTACGCTTTCTGCAGATGTATTCGGCCATCCTCGAAGAGAACTAGCCCCTTCTCTGATAGGATATCTACGTGCTTCTCAAGCATAATTTCCTCAAATGTCAGGAATACCTCGTGTGGAATCCGCGGATAGATGGCAGGTACCTGGCTCAGCTTCTCAATCGTATCGTGGCCCTGTGAAATAAGTTCCAGTATTCGTTTGTCACGTTGGTCAAATGCAGCATCAAAGTCAATCAGTCGCTCGCGAAGGTTCTCAGTGACTGGATCCAAAAGGTGACTGGATATTCCTGTCTTTGGTTCCAGTTCGATGATTCTCTTCATCGTTTCCTTGAATTGCGTGATGTCGCTCACTTTGTTGCCATACCACGGTCCGAATCTCGTCAGGTCGATATCCACGAGCAGGATTGTGTCGAAGCCATTGATGCCAAAGCAGGTGTGATCCACAGAATGTCCAGGCGCATGAATTGGAATCAATTCAACCTCACCACAATTAATGGGCTTGCTATCCTCAAAATGCTCGTCTACCCTATAGTCCGATATCACATGAGGCAGCCTGGCTTCAATGAAGTATCGCCATTGGTCGAAGAATTTGTGACCTTTGATCCCATAGAAATCGATAAGACCTTCCAGAGTCTTTATTCCATGGTCCGCACTTGGGTGACTCATTACGGTACACCCGGAAACCTCTTGGAAATAAGCTGCGTGCCCCTTGTGGTCAATATGGAAATGGCTAAGGACTATCCTGTCAATATCCTCCGGCTTGTGCCCAAAATCTTTCAGCGTTGTGATTATGTGGTTTCTGCTTGCTCCTGCATCAACCAGAGTTAGAACTTCATCATCGATGAGTAGAGCATTGGCCTCGGGAAACCTGGCCCTGTTTTCGCCTCGAATTAGATGGACCTTGTGTTCAATCTCCATATGCACCGGATAGTCGGACATCTTGCCGTCTACATTCCCTGGAGGATAACACTCTTTCTGTCGAGCAATTATTATTGAGCTGTGGACATTGATTGGTCGTTCCTTTCGGAGATTAGGTGAACACAATGAGTCAACGATTGTTTGCAGTATTCGACATTGGCACAACAGGTACTCGTTCCGTGTTGATGGATGAAAAAGGGCGTGAAATCAGCAAAGCCTATGAGGAATATCCTTCTCCACCTCGCGAGGTTGGAGTTTACGAGCAGCTGGCGGATGCATACTGGCGGGCTTCGTGCAACACTATGCAGAGAGCTCTTTCTGAGGTTGATAGGGCAGCCGAAGCGGTATTGGCTGCAATCGTTACGACAACGCGCGACTGCATAACGCTGGTTGATAAGAAGGGAAAAGCCCTCGCCCCAACTGTCACGTGGGTTGACTCTCGATCAACCGACCGGGCTCATGAGATGAGTGACGAACTCGGACCTCGCGGCTCTGTAAAGAAGATAATGTGGTTTGCTGAGAATAAGCCCAGCTTGTTCAAGAAAACCCATAAAATAATCCCTCTTGATGCGCTAATCAACTACCGACTCTGTGGGGCGATGTTAACAGATCCTGCGAACGCAAGATTCGGCCCCATCAATCATGAAACACTCACTTGGTCTGAGGACCTGTGTGAGAAAACCGGCATTCCTCTGGACATGTTGGCTGAGATTGTTGACCCTGCCACGGTGATTGGAGACGTCAGTTCTGAAGCCTCCAAAGCCACTGGCTTGCGAAATGGTCTGCCTGTAATCATGGGAAGCGGTGACCAGCAATGTTCCGCATTGGGAACCGGAACCGTGAAGGATGGAGTGGTAAAAGCCACAACAGGCACAGGCACCTTTGTAATATCACACACTGACGATTTCATTGAGGACACTTTTGTTATGTTCTGTAATCCTGCAGCTATCCCTGGGAAATGGATCCTTGAAGGGGCGGTCCCTGGAACTGGGCTGGCTTACAAGTGGTTTCGAGACCAGTACTGTGAGCCTGAAACGATTCTAGCTGCAAGAACCGATCGAGATGTTTGGGAGGTTATCGAATCATCATCGACGTCCGTTCCTGCTGGAAGCGATGGCCTTGTGTTCTTCCCATGGATGGCCTATGACAAGGGCATCCTCTACAATCTTAGTTTCAAGCACACAAAAGCGCATATCGCTAGGGCGATAATGGAGGCGAATGGGTATGCAATCCAGTTCTACGTTCAGATGATGGAGGGTCTTCTTGACCTGGAGTTTGATGAGATTCAAATAGATGGTGGAGGTTCGAGCTCCCCCCTATGGCGCCAGATAATAGCTGATTGCACCAACAAGCCTGTGCTACTGCCTCGATGCCATGATTCGACGGTCGTGGGCGCAGCTATCTTGGGGACAATAGGCTCTGGAATCTATGACAGCTTCGAGAAAGCAATAGATAACATGTTTCACGTTGAGGAACGAAGACAACCCATTCCCGAGAATATACCCGTGTACGAGGAGCAATACGGCATATACAACAAGTTGCTCATTGCTGAGATGGGGGAGCTATTGGCACGCACCAGCTACAAGTGAATCAGTGGAGTTCAATCGTAAGAGTTACTCACTGTTCTCCTCTTTGCTCTCCTCAATGCCCTCCCAGATCCGACCGAAGAAGATCAGCGTGAGGATAAGTTCCGAACCGTTCACTCTTTCCACAATATATTCCAGCGACTCGCTAATCGTGTCTTCATGCTCCCAAGCTTCCTCAGCCAAAGCTACAAGATCATCGAAGCGAATTTCAGGGATACCAATGGCCTCAGTAAGTGTGTCCACGTCGTGGCTGATGAAAGTCGTTGCTCCCAAGTCGTAGCTGGCCATCTCTTGTTCACTATCTTTCTCGTCTGGCTTGAACCTTTTAACGTAAGCTAGCACGGATGATATCATTGTTCATCCGAAACGCTTGTATTGTCGATACCTACAAGATTGGACACCGACTAGTGCAACGAGCGGCACATCAGGAGTACGTGGATTCAATGGCAAAATACGACGTGGTTGTTATAGGCGGCGGCAGTACCGGCACTGCAGTTGCACGAGACTGTGCGATGAGAGGACTCAAAACATTACTTCTTGAGCGCGATGACATTGCCTCTGCTACTACGGGTGCATGCGCGGGAATGATTTCCTCTGGTCTCAAATACATGGATGAACCCAATATTGTGGACATGTGCTCTGATGAAGTCGTAAACTTCAAGCGGATTGCCAGACATATTATCGAAAAGAATCCTATAATCACGCCTCTTCTTGAGATGAGTGATATCTCTAGTGGGGGAAACTTTGCTGAGGAATACTCCAAGCGCGCTGAAACGCGAGATGTG
>WTCK01000122.1 GCA_013138615.1 Candidatus Thorarchaeota archaeon
TATCAGCCTATTCGGACGTTCTGCATCGGTGACAGACATCATTGGTGATTGAAGTGGAATCGCTATCAGAAGCACTAGCATAAGAGATGTCAGCAGCAGAGGCTTCATGGTATTGCCACATGCACAAACCCTCATGAAGGTTAGTATCTGAGCCATCAGAAAACCCAGACCTAAACAGTAATACACGCCTTCGTATCTCCCATAGGAGCACAGTTTGATGCGTTAGAACTGCGCTAGACGGGGACTTTCATGCCGATTAGTGACTATCCATCAGTGCTCGAAATCAAAGATCCGCTTCATGGGTACATAGAACTCTCGAGTGTTGAGAAATCCATACTAGACCTCCGACTCACTCAGAGGTTGCGCAATGTCCGCGGGCCAGCAGGCATTCACTTGGTCTTCCCGGGTGCAGACATGTCAGTGATGGGTCGTCTGCTTGGAGGTATGCATGTTACCAAAGTCTTCTTTGATTCCTTGGACGGCGACTTGGATGAAGTCCAGAAAGCAAGACTTGTCGCGATGCTTCTCACTCTGTCAACAGGACCTTGGAATAACGTCATGACGGAGTACTTGACAGTTCGCGGTACCAACCAACAGAAGCTTGCCAGTTTGATTGCCGCGAAATCACCGGTCAAGGATATCATCAAGGACAGTGTGACCTCCGTAAATGAGGTAAAGAACATGCTAGAGCGCGGAGTTCCCCTGAAGAGCTTCCGACTTGATCTCACGAAGTGTCCTATCAATCCCGTATTAATCGACAGCCTTGAGCGTGACGCATACTTCGCCGGGGTTGAGTACGCTCAGCTAGAGTACCGAAGATTGTTCGCTGCGACACGGATAGCAAAGAACAAAATTGCATTGAACAGGAGTTCCATGCATACCTTCGAGGCATACCTCTCAGCAGGCGTCAATATGTACGATGCCGTCTATTACCATCGAACAGTGCGCGCCGCAGAATTGATGCTTCTGCGCATACTCGATGAAGCTGGGTCCCAGCTTTTCCTTTCTCCTGACGATGACATTGAACAATTCTTGCTCTATGATGACATTTCATTCCTAGGCACACTAGTTTCAGTGAATGAGGATTCCACTAGCGAGATGCAGACTGCCAGCAGTATCTACAAGGACTTCCGAAAGCGGTATCTAATCAAGCTGGCAAGTGAAAGAGCGATATCTGATGTCGCTTTCATGAAGAAGATATCGACTCCCGATGGGCTCTTTCAGGTAGAAAGCGAGATTGCTGAGGCGGCGGATACTGACCCAAGAAATGTCTATGTCGATTATCCTGACAGGGCTTCAGTGACTTACTACCCCGGGAAATTTCCCCTCGATGAGTTGGTGTTCTTTGAACGTGGATCCAAGGGTTATGAGTTCTGGCCAGTTGATGAGGTCAGTCTAATTGCTCGCAGTTTTAATCGCGACCTCCGACCTGTAAGAGTCTACACAACGCGGGGATACCGTGCCAAGGTCAAGAAGGCTGGGGATAAGCTTCTTGAGAGCGTCGATGTTCCGGGACGCATTGAATAGCACAATTGCCCTCTCCGCTGAGGGCATATCATCAATTGTCTTAAGAGCAATCTTGTTACATTCTTTCTTGCCGAGCTTTGCCATGGTGAGTTGATATGTTCACTTGCAAGAAATGTAGCCAACAGTTGTACATTCAAGCTGCCGAGATTAAAGATAAGATCCTGAAAATGGATGTACAGTGTGTGAATGGTCATAAAAGTGTCAGACGATTGGCTGCGCACCAAGCTCAAGAAATGGCTCCAGACCTTTTCAAGAAGCTATTCTTGTGCACCGACTGCGCGTCTTCAATGACACAGCTATCCACCGTTCCTCATCATTCTCAGATTGAGAGCACTTTTCTCTGTCCCATTCATGGTCCAGTAAAACGCGAGTTTCCAACCCAGTTTCAGTCCACAGTCGAGATTCTAGGGGCTGATGTGGACAGCCTTGGTTCCATTCTGGATTCCTTCAAGTGTCTCGCTTGTGGTCAGGTCTATGCTGTGAGTGGCATTAGGAACCGAAGCGGATTCCTTGAGATGCTCGTGCGGTGCTCAAATGGACACAAGGCAATAAGGTACATTCCTGATAATGTTGAAGAAGGGCTTCTCAAGCAACTGCTACAACGAGTCGTGCATTGCGATAGATGTGGCCTCCCAAGCACCATTACTAGAGTTGAGATGAATCGAGAAACTGCTAGGATTCACATGTCATGCCCGCTCCACGGGTCTGATAGGAAGGAGATTCCTGCTGACCTGGTTGAAATCATGAAGCAAGCCGCGAGCGAGATACCTGAGGACGCCGTTGTTAGAGCGATGCTTGTTTCCAGTGATTGCCAATTTCCCCTCACGATTCGGAGCATTGAAGGTGGCGAGTCCGGATACAGGTTCAGATGCATTTGTCCAAGTGATAGCCATACAACAACCAGAAACATCCCGCTGACTTGGAGTGATCCGGTGATAGATCGGGTTGCTACTGCACTGTTTTCATGCAACGAGTGCGGTCTTCTTACTCACGGGCATGATGTGAAACGACGCAAGAACAAAGTAGAGTTCAGGATAGTCTGTCCGATTCATGGCGTGATGCGAAGAGACATTCCTCCAGATGTTTTCGATTACATCAAGGAACGCGAGCCAATGATCGACAGGCTGCCCTCAATTGTCCGGAGTCTTAGCTGTGATAAATGCAATATGCCACTTTTTCTTAGGGATGTTGAAGATAAGAGGGGTCTAATCGAGTTTGATGTTGAATGTAGAAATGGACATAGAGCAAAGCGCTTCTTTGTTCCAGGTCTGCCGCAGGAAACACTCGTGAACCTCTACAAACATTTCTACCAGTGTCCTGAGTGTTATGATTCTCTGGATCTGGTGTACGCTGAACCACGAGGGCGAGAGTCGCGAGTAGTGCAGCTATGTCCTGTGCATGGCAAGTACGTTCTAGAGATACCCCATGATCATGCAGAAGCCATGAAAATCGCCTACGATGAGATACAGGCTGACAAGCTCAAGCCGCCTATTGAGGTTGAGGAGCATGAAGAACCGCATATTCTTGAACCTCTAAGTGAGATGGTTGAGGCTCCCCAAGCAGATGTGCAAGTACTGCGTGGGTGCAATATCGTGGGTGGTAAATTCGATTACAAGGTTAAGGTGAAGAACAATAGTGGCTACGTCATTACGAATGTAACGGTGAACATAGTCGCTTATCCAAAGGACAGCATGGAACTTGCTGGAGAGGCAGTGAAGACGATATCGCGCATTGAAGTGGGTGGTTTCAGGAGCCCTCAATTCACGTTCTACCCCACTAAGGACTGTGTTCAAGGCAAAGTCGTAGCTACAGTGTCATTCATCGACTTCCG
>WTCK01000195.1 GCA_013138615.1 Candidatus Thorarchaeota archaeon
GGACGGGGCATGAAATGGCACTTTGGAGCCGTAGCCCCCAACGAGCTGGTAAACGTTACAATCGCAATGGGCTTCGGTGAGAACCGTACAGTGCTTGATGCATCCATTGAAGAAATGTGGATTAGAACACCCGCAGGACAAGTGGTAAGCCAAGGCGACTTGATTGTTGTTGAAGCGGACATGCCCCGAATTACCCAAGTAGGTGAGTACTACCATTCTCGCGCAGTCATTATGAACATCGGGGTTGAGCCTTCTGATATGGTAGGAGCTCTGATCATTGGTCAAGCACAAGGGGACGAGGGGGCGCTATTCACTAGATTCCAAAGCTTTGATGCGGTCGACCCGTTCCACGCAAGAGTGGTCACAGCAGAATGGAGTCCGGAGGAGGAAGGCATCAACTCAGAAGCATGGGTTGTCGCAGGTGGCATCGAGAGCGCAGTGGCACTACTCGCTCAACCAACATCCCAATTGACACTGTCTGTGGGTATCCTTGACGATTTCCTCATCCGTGATGTGTTCGTGATATCGCCAATAGCGTCTATATCCCTATTCCCGAAGAGCATATCCTATGCTCCATTCAATCTCATCTTCCCTGCAGATTATGGCCTCTTCACGATTTCTCTCTCAACCACTGTCGGGTTAGGTAATCTCACCGTAACAAACCACGGGAATGCCAGCGAGTGGGGCAATGCCAGCCTCCCTGCAAGCGAGAACGTGATGGGATACTATAACTTCTCACTGTTTACACTTGTGCCACCGATAACGATGGACGGATACCATTGGTGCGACTATGTGATTGAAACGGAGCACGGCTGGACTGCCAATGTGACGCTCGACACACACCTGGAATATCCCCGAGCCATGATGCTTCTAGACACGTCGCATGGCGATGGATTGAGCTTCGGGGGAGACATGGGCGGCATGGGAGGGGACTTAGGTGGTGATCTGGGAGTAAATGCAAGCTTCCCACTTGCGGAGGACATACATGCGCGGGTGCTGCAAGAGGACCCTTCCGATGACATGGGCATTGGGGATTTGGGGTCTATTGACGACCTGCTCGCTGAGATGCGCATGACCACTCTCTCAGGCCTCTCAGAGATGAAGAAGAGAATGCGGGAGGTCGGACTCGATTTGGTAGAGATGCCCGGCATGGACCTGAACGCAGATCTCTTGGTTCAATTCTCAGCGGTATTCATCATTGGCCCCACAAAAGGGTTCAACTCCACCGAGATAGAGATGCTGAGAGAGTTCACCGCAAGCGGCGGCAAGCTCATCATCTTCGGAGACTATCATGACCGTGCAAACCTCACGGGACTGAATCCACTTCTGCTGGAGTATGGCTATGAGATGGCAGGCAAGCATTCCGAGGAAAACACAACCGAGATTATTACGAGTTCAATCCTTGGTTCGAACCTAGACTCGATATGGCTCGGAGAGGGTACATTCATTCTGAACAACCAGTCAAAAGCATGCGCCACAATCGGAGGAAATTCAGTAATACTGCTTGATGATTCGCGGCCAGAGATAGCGCTCTTCGGATCCTCTAGGATATTCATGAATAAGAATCTCGTAAAGTGTAACAATAGCATTCTGCTTGACAATCTAAATGGGTATCTCCTAAGGAATACACTGACTTGCGTGGCTAGCCTTGCTGAGGATACAACCGAGTATCCTGTGGGCAGAAGTGTCTATCTCAATCTTGATGTGAGCGACTACAACGGAGAGCCTGTAGATGACCTATTCGTTGTGATTATCTTCGAGCTGCCAAATGGTAGCCTCGCATTCTTCATCGCTGGCTCTGTCAAGAATGGCCTGTACTCCTCACAGTTTCTACCCATTTACTGGAGATCATCAGGACGCATCAATGGGATCTTCATGATCCTAGACGAGGACTATGCTCCAACATTTGCCAGCGTCAGTTTCTATTTCCTAGAACCCGATACACCAACGCCAACGGATGAGCCTTGGCAGTTTCTTACTATGGTGGAGGTCGCCTTTCTCTCATCAATGGGAATCTTTGGTGCCATAATGCTTCAGACATATGTCAGCAGACGCAGAAAGAAGAAGCAAATGAGGATAATCGAGGTTGACCCGGTTCTCACAAGCCAGATTGATAACACGCTCAATACAATGCTTGCCGCATTCATACAGATTGAGGAACTTATCAGAAGAGAAGATTTGGACCGAGTCCAGAAGGTGGAAGCACTCAGAGTTCTGATGGAACATCTCGAGCGAGCAAGGAAGATGTTCCGGGACGTGAGCGACAAGGTGGGAGGTGTGTGAATTGAGCAACCATCCGGAAAGAGAGATTGACATCATAGACCTCAAGGTCGCCTTTGGCAAGTTCTACGCTCTGAGTGGAGTGTCATTCTTTGCAGACAAGAAAGAGGTCTTGGGAATCATCGGGGCCTCTGGTGCGGGAAAAACGACAGTCCTCAGAGTGCTCACAGGACAGATTGGACCAACAAGTGGTATGGCATACGTGGGAGGCCACGATGTCACGAAGAAACGGAAGCTGATTAGCTTGCTTGTTGGTTATGTTCCGCAGTTGGAACATCTTAGCTTATACTGGGATTTCACGCCG
>WTCK01000143.1 GCA_013138615.1 Candidatus Thorarchaeota archaeon
GGCTCCCGTATCGATACGATGATCTGAAAGAACAAGACCGCATCCTCCACAGACGCGTTCCCCCCGGGCGATATCCTCAACGACTACGCTGACCCCGCACTCAGGACATGCATGACTCTCCTCACCACTATCTGATGATTTGCCACTGCCTGAGATAGCTCCACGCGAGTTCTCCAATTCGGCGCCTCCACTGCACTACGAGGGGGAAAAGACGTGCCAGATATCACTGGACATGTTTAGGTATTCGCGACAGTCTCCCTTACCTGAAAAACAGTATCAGAAGAGGCTTTTAACGTTTTAGCCCGACATAGATTTCACACATTGTAGGCACTAAGGCGTCCAAATGACGAATCAAGGCGCAAGAAACACTAGGTCGTTCGCTCATGTCCATTTTCTGTGATTATCACCGTGTGTTCGTGCTGGGAAACTAACTCGCCCTTCTCCTCAGTAAGTATGTTGTGCGGAATGAGAGCACTTTTCTGCCTAAGTTCTCGAATAGCCATTTTGAGAGTGGCGTGTTTCATCTTCTCAGCTAACCAGCGTTCAGCAAAAGGAAACTCCTTGTACTCCCTTCTGGCAATCGAGAGGAACTGTTTCGTTCCTCTAAATCGAACGGGGACTCTGACTGGTATAAGCTGATAGATCAGTGGGTTTGGGAGATCAGTTACATTCCCTGAACCCGTACTAGCGAAGGTTTCAATCGCGTAGACCTCACCTTCTTCCACCTTCACCTCAGACTTGCCTGAAACACATGGTACCTGTTTCTCTGCATGTAGCTCGTACTCCTGCAGCTGATGACCGCTGAGCTGCTTGATAGGCTCAAAGCCAGCGCTCTTGATTGTGTCTTCGATGAGGGCACCGATAGTGTTCAGTTTCGCACCTGGCCGCATCATCCTGATAGCAACATTCGTAGCATCGACCGAGGCCTTCACCAAGCTCTCATGGTCGGGATTCAACGCGATGGTGAATGCAGTATCTGAAATGCAACCATCTATATGAGCGCCACAGTCAACTGTTACAAGATCACCTTCCTCGATTACAGTTTCATCATTGAGGGGAGACGTGTAGTGTGCAGCAATACTGTTGAGTGATACATTGCATGGAAAGGAAACGCCAGATGAATTCTCGAGGATGTACTTCTCAACAGATTCAACTATGTCAATTATTTTGGTTCCTGGCTTCACCATAGGACGAGCGATATTGAGCGCTGCTTTGGCTATGACCCCGGCCTGTCGCCATTTCGCCCATTCGTCTTCAGTCTCGTCACTATTTTTCTTTGTATCTGACTTCTTATCTGACACCTAATTCACCATGCCTGACTACGGTTTGAGGAAAAATTCGAGAGCCATAAAAGATTGCTGGAATAGAGATTCTACAGTACTTGCTCGATGCGCCTAGCTATTCTAGTCATCATGAAGAACATGTATCCAATGTTGGCTCGCTTGTTAGTTAGAACTGCAAGTATGGCATCCTTGCCTGCATCACAGACAATTATGTACCCGCTATCGCCTTCAACGAGCATCCTGATGAATGGACCACGCTTCAGTTGTTCGAAGACTTTCCTGGTTTCCATCTGGATCTGCATGGACCGCCCGGCAATTACATCCTCATCAGGAACAACACTGGAGTCTACACTCTCAGGAAAGTAAGAACAGATTGTAAGACCCTGCGACCTTGAGATAATGATGCTTGCTTGCACATTGTCTTGAGAGGCACGACTGAGGTCCAAAAGCATTTCTTTCAACAACTCAGTCTTGCTGGACAATGACATTCATCCTCCGTGGACATGCTTCGATTCCTGAAACCACGACATCTATTTAAACATGACCAGCACAGATACCTCGCGCAGCACCTCAGACCCTTTTCGCGCCCACCTTTTTCAGTGCCTTCACGATATTCTTGAGACCTGCCCCGTCGTCTTCCAAGATATTCTTCTCAAGATACGTACCTTGAACCACAATTGACGCGCCAGCTTCAATGGCCTTAGTAACAGATTTGGCATCGTTGAAGCCCCCGCCAACAATCAGAGGAATATCCACGTATTGAGAAACCGTGGTGATCATCTCTGGGGGAACTCCATTACCCTCAGCGCCGCTGCCAGCTTCAAGATAGACTAACTTGAAACCGAGAAGCTCAGCTGCCAGTGCATACATTAGAGCAATCTTTGGTTTCTCCCGCGGAAACACTTTGGCATCTCCAACCCATGCAGCAGTCTTCCCTGGTGCTACCAAAAGATAGGCCATTGGGATCGCTTCAATCCCGATGATTTTCACATTAGCGGCCGCCAATGCTTGCGCTCCGATAATCCAGTACGGATTCGTGCTATTCAGAAGGCTCATGAAGTACATTGCATCAGCGTGCTTAGATACTCCCGTAAGGTTACCGGGGAAGAGTATCGTGGGTATATCCACAGCCTCCGTGATTGCCTGCACGGATTCGTCGATGATGCCAAACGCAGTGCTGCCACCTATCATGATGGCATCCGAACCAGCCGCCTCTGCAAACTTTGCCATTCTTACGACTGTGTCCGTTGTCATCTTGAGAGGGTCAGGGTCCAACAGTGACATGTGTAAGGCACCCTCGCGCTCAAGCTTGTCTGTGATATAGCTCCAAACCTTACCGGGCATTTCAATTCCTCCAAGAGGTAAGAGGTTGGCGTCGAATCTTACTTTTTATCGTTTTGGTGAATGACACCCACTATGCCGTGACCATATAATCCCTGTCCAAGTGGATGCACAATCTCACATCGACTACCGCCAGCACACCTATGATTAGTCCAGCATTCTTTGAAATTGAACAAGAGCGCATATTTGGTTTTGGTAATCGCGACCTGTGGTTTCATTCCGCAACCGTTCATTGTAAGCTGGACAAACTTGAAAATCAAGCTGTCCGTCCAGGAACGACACTGGACCTTGATTGAACATGAATTATGTTTCTTGCTGCGTTGATGTCAGCGTGAAAATGAGAGTCACACTTCTCACAGTAGAAGTGCTCTCCTCCCTTCTTCTTTGTCTTCGAGGTCGCATTCTGCACTCTGATACCTCTCTCGCCACAGATGTGGCACGTCTGGCTGGTGTACCGTGGGTTTACAGTCCACACACTGTAGGGTGAGTGACCAAGAGACTCTCGCATGTATCTGACCGTGTCATAACGAATAGCTGGGAGGGGGATATCCAGCTTGGATATTGGGGAATGTTTGTCATTACCCTTGAAATTCATTATGGAGGCTACAAGGACAAGGGATGGCAGTTGCGTTACTATCATCTCTTTGACTCTGAAGATCAACCTTATGATACTTATATGGAGTTTTTCCGGAAAAAGAGCAGCTCTGAACTGGTCTATCGCTTTCCAATGGGTCCCAATACGAAGCTGCATATTGAATCAGCAAACTTGCACGACCCCTATAACAGGTATATCTACATCTACATTGACAACTACTATTGGCGTAGAATAAATTCACCTGGGGCCTATGTCATCGACTTACCTGACTTCTCCACACCAGGAATGCATGAGATAAAGTTCGTGTTGCATTATGGCGGTTACATTGATCATGGTAAAGGACTAAAGCATTGGTGGGTTAATTATGAGTATAGGCATGTTGAGGTTGATTGGATGGCTGGTTGGTACCAAGGTGACTACTATGATCACTCTCAACCACAAGAGGTTTTCGATTTCGTG
>WTCK01000048.1 GCA_013138615.1 Candidatus Thorarchaeota archaeon
TGATGAAGTCAGGCTTTGTTGCATTGACACTGAGATGACACTCACCAGAGAAGATGTTGAAAGGATTGACACACTAGGCCACTCAAGAAAGGACTACCTGATTCGAGCGCCTGATGGATTCTGTCAGCTTAGAAACGTAGAGGGGCATTGCTATTTCTATAACACTCTGAGCAAGACGTGTAGAATCTACGAATCGCGCCCAGAAGGATGCAGGTTTTATCCCATCATATATCATGCAGGAAAGCGCAAGTGCGTTGTGGACAGAGATTGCCCATCAGGCGAAACTCTGACAAGACAGGAGATTAGAAAGGTATGTCACAAAGTGCGGGCGTTGGTCGAAAAACTTGGAATGGAGGCATCGCAAGGTGAAAGTCCGTGCTGATCTCCATGTTCATTCGAACCTATCTGATGGTGTTCACTCGCCGTCAGAACTTCTCTCCATTGCTTCAAGCCTCAACCTTGGAGCCCTAGCACTCACTGACCATGATACGATTGATGGGCTAGTTGAGTTCATGAATGCGGAAGTGCACGGATGCCCAATCAGAATATCAGGAGTAGAGATTAGCACTGAATACAAGGGTGTGGAAGCTCATCTGTTGGGATACTTTATCCCCACACAAGCTCCGAAACTGGTGAAAAGGCTGAAGGCTCTTGAGGAGTCTAGGCGCAAACGGTTCCCTAAGATGCGGAGCCGCCTTGAATCTGAAGGGATTCGACTATCTGATGATGATATTGATCAAGTGCTCCAGGGAGTTAAGGCTCCGGGCCGCCCACACATGGCGAAGCTACTGATCCAGAGAGGATATGTGAAGGACATAGAAGAGGCGTTTCACAAGTACTTGGGGAAGGGTAAGCCCGGATACGTGAAGAAAGAACACGCCGACACAGCGGAAGCAATCAGTCTTCTGAGAGCCGAGGGAGCAGTCCCGGTGCTTGCGCACCCTTTGACCATGCGACTCCCGGACCTACGTTCTACTCTGATTGAATTAAGGGAGCTGGGGCTCCTAGGCGTGGAGATTGAGTATGACTACCAACATCGTCGCCTCGATGTGAAACCGGGTGAAGTTCGGGCAATAGCAGAAGGCCTAGGCCTGATAGAAACCGGAGGAAGCGACTATCATGGTGATGGGGCTCACAGAATCCTTGGCAGCGTTACAGTCCCGATTCAAGTAGTGAATAACCTGCGAAAAGCTCACGAAGAGCTGAGGAGTAGACCTTCGGAAGCAATATCTGGATGAAATGTAAAGTCCTCGCTCGGGCGTATTACTTTGCAAGTAATTGGCATGCCTATTCCTTGGTGAACGACAATGTGCAGCTTTGCTGTCGATGCAATGTTGGGAAAATTGGCGTTGTGGCTTAGGCTTACAGGGCATGATACTTTTTACGGAGTAGATACCGACGACGACGAACTGCTAAGAGTCGCCAACTCAGAGAACCGTATTCTTCTAACTTCTGACGCAGATTTGCACGGACGTGCGGTGAAGAGCAATATCAGAGGTATGCTTGTGAGAGGTAGCGTGGATGAAGCTGTAGTGAATGTGTTCATCGAATTCGGAATCGCTCCTACAGTTGATTCCACCAAGTCGCGATGCTCAAAATGCAATGGTGAATTGATTCAACTGGTGGGCACGGAGAAAGAGCGCATAAGAGACCTCGTCCATAGGAGAACTTACGACTATTATGAAAAATTCTGGCTCTGCAAGGATTGCCAGAGCGTCTTCTTTCAGGGAGGGTACTGGCGGAATATTCTAGAATATATGGAGAAGATTGAGGTATTGATGAGAGAACGAAGGGACGTATGAAGGGGTTTGGGAAATTCTACTGTTCCTTCACAACGATATCATACTCAAAGGGAATGCAGTCCTTCATTGACCTTGTTAGAGGGCAGAACTTCGTTGCTATCTCTACACACCGTTCACCTAGCTCAATCTCACCCTCAGCAACTACCACTTCTCCAGAAACCTGACAGCCCGTGAGGGAATAACCATCACCGTCGAATTTCACATTGACAGTCCCTGCAAGATCAAAAGAAACGAGAGCTAAGTCAGAGCGCCGCTTAACATCGAGAAATGTATTGTTAAGACAACCAAGAACACCAGCAATGAACAGCCTGTAGGGACATAATCCCTGACCCCTACCCCCATACGTTTCTGGAGTATCGAAAACTAGTTCCGCTTCTTTCAGTGTGGCGATGCCGCCGGTCTTCCCATCCCACTTGCTAGAAGCTTTGTATTCCATCTCCGCGGGGTAACGAGATTTCATTCGCACAGTCTGCACCTGATTTCATCACTCGGTCAAGCCGCGATTAAGCCTTTCCCTAGAGTGATTGGATGGAAACTAGTCAGGAAGTGATTTAAACGCGCTTTGCATAGGCCGCCCGGATGTATACGTATGGCCCGTAGAATGATGGCTGCAATGTACTACGGAATCGGCGATGTGCGATTCGAGGAAACCGATGTTCCCGAGATAGGGCCAGGCGAACTGCTGATCAAGGTAGGAACTGCGCTCACTTGCGGTACCGATGTTAAGACATACAAACGAGGCCATCCGCTGCTCATCAGGAATGTCCCCGCTCTGTTTGGACATGAGTACGCAGGTACAGTTGAAGAAGTTGGAGAAGGTGTAGATGGCTTTGAACCGGGCATGCGGGTTGTGGCAACAAATTCTGCGCCATGCGGTGATTGCTTCTTCTGCAAACGTGATAGACCAAACCTCTGCCAGCAGCTGAAGAATACCTTAGTCAATGGAGCTTTTGCTGAATACATACGTGTGCCTGCACCTGTCGTGCAATGGAATACACATCGAATACCTGACAGTCTCTCATTTCGTGATGCAGCACTCACTGAGCCCCTAGCCTGTGTGGTCAACGGCATAGGGGAGGCCGGCATACAAAAGGGTGATACTGTCACAGTGATAGGAGCGGGACCGATTGGGCAGATGATGATTATGCTCGCAAAGAAGAGCGGTGCGTCAACTGTGATTGCTTCTGATTTGGCCAAGTTGAGAAGGGATATGGCAGTTCGTGCTGGTGCTGATATTGTGATTGATCCAGCTGCTGAAGACCCAGTAGAACGCGTGAAGCAAGCAACGGAAGGGTATGGTGCAGATGTGGTCATTGAGGCGGTAGGGTTGCCAATGACTTGGGAACAAGCAGTTGACATGACAAGGGATGCAGGCACAACCGTACTGTTTGGCGGTGCTGCTTCTGGAACCAAATTCGAGATTGACACCGCAAGATTTCATTACGGGCAATTGACCATAAAAGGCGTCTTTCATCTGACACCAAAACCCGTCGAACAAGCATTGAAGCTGATAATAGCCGGAGATATAGATCCAGACATTCTGATATCTCACGAGATGCCACTTGAGAAAATCAAAGATGCATTAGATCTCATGAGTTCCGGCAAGAGTATGAAAATAGCGATTACACCTTGATTGACT
>WTCK01000190.1 GCA_013138615.1 Candidatus Thorarchaeota archaeon
GCTAGCAAGTGTTTGCTTTGCTAAGCGGCGGAATTCATGTCTGGCTCGGTCGAGATCAGTTGTGGCCAGATACTTTGTATCCCAACATGCGTTAAGGAACTTATCCGTGCCGCCAGTGGCTCTTTCAAAAAGGCCAGTTATTTTCTTGTACTTCTTCGGTGATGGCATTTGGAAAACCACACAGATTGCGCCGTTACTTCTCATGCCGATGTATGGCGTATCTTTCATATCTTTCTTTCTACTCACCGGAACACGCATAAGAATTAGTGCGGACTCTCCTTGTGATGAAAGAGGCAGTCCTCTATTCCAAACTCAAGAAAGGTGTGCGATGCGACCTCTGCGCAAGAAGATGCGTGATTCATGAAGGCGAGTCGGGCTTCTGTCGCGTCAGAAAGCTCAAAGACGGAGTGCTCTATACCACTGTTTATGGTCTGATAGACGGCATGGCTGCAGATCCGATTGAGAAGAAGCCCCTCTTTCATTTCGCCCCTGGGTCAAGCCCATTCTCGATTAGCACATCATCATGCAACTTCCGTTGTCAGTTCTGTTTGAATTATCATTCATCTCAAAGAGAAACTCCTGTTGGTCAGAGGATGGAACCAGCAGATATCGTGAAGCTTGCGCATCAGTATGACTGCTCAGGACTCAGCTACACCTACACGGAACCAACAATCTTCATGGAGCTTGCCCATGACACAGCTCGCATAGCTCATGCGGAGGGGATGTACAATACGTTTGTCACAAACGGTTACATGACTCCCGAAGCAATAGACTACATCTCTCCGTATCTTGATGCAGCCACAGTCGACTTCAAGGGAAGTGGGAACAAGGCGTTCTATGAAAAGTACATGGGCGTCCCAAAGGTGGAACCAATCTTCAACGCGCTGACGAGGCTGAAAGAGAAAGGGGTCTTCATCGAGATAACCAACCTCATTATTCCTCAAGTCGGTGACATGGAGGCGGATACAAAGATACTAGCGGAGTGGGTCGTAGATAATCTAGGTCCCCGCATACCCTTTCATCTAACGGCTTTTTCGCCAATGTACAAGATGACCCACTTGCCAAGGACTTCAGCATCGGCTTTAGAACGTCATATCCGGGTCGCTAAGGCGGCTTGTCTCACATTCGTCTACTCAGGCAATGTGGCCGGCCATGATTTCGAGAACACTTACTGTCCGAGTTGCGGAACCCTGGCAGTCGAGAGATGGTCTGTTTATTTGAAGAAGAACAATCTGAGCAAGAACGGTCGTTGTCCCAATTGTGATGAAGATCTGAACATCGCTGGCGTCAAGTGGATGGGGCATGGCGACCGCCATCGTGAAATCTTCTGAGAGATGGTCGAATGCACATAGTTAACGTAACTTGGCGGCCCGCCGAGAATATTGCATTTGAGCATGGGGTGCTATCATGGACGGGGGCAGAAGAATCTAAGTTCACTCATCTATCCCCGGGAGATAAGCTGTCATGGACCATCGTTGGTCCGCGCATGTGTATTGGCAGCAGGAATAAGTCCGGACGTCTTGTGCTCTGCCCGGAGCACATTGTGAGTAATCCCGGACGGGCTAGGTGTAGCTCATGTGCAGCTATTGATTCCATGGATCCATGCATCAGATGCACAGGTAGAATATGCAATGCATCTGAGGAACGTAGGACGAGGTGTGAGGAAACAGACTATGTAGTCTATCTAGCGGTCTTTAATGACCAAACACTGAAGATTGGAGTTTCAACGACGAACCGAGTCAAGACGCGGTGGGTAGAACAAGGTGCAGATTTTGCTGCAGTTCTTGCAGAGATAAGGGGCGGTAGAGCTGCAAGGCGACTGGAGGACCTGATAGGTCGTAGAAGAGGTGCAACTAAGCAGGTTCGCACCCAAAGAAAGATTTCAAGTCTAATGACGCAATTGGATTTAACCGAAGCGGAGGAATTGGCCAAGCGTTTCATATCCTCGCTCCAAGAAGTCCTGCCTGAACGTGAGGTACAATTGGAAGACTTGTCAATGTACTACAATCTAGACTCACTCACTGCGCGACCTCTTCCATGGCGCAAGAGATCAGAGCCAATGGATGGCATGCAGCTACTGGGCGACGTTGTGGGAATGAAGGGGTCCCTACTTGTGACCCGCATCGGTTCAGCCTTTGCAGTTGCTAACCTTAGACAGCTCGTGGGTTACACGGTGGATTCAGATTCACCTGTGAGGATGGTAACTCAGTCAGGTCTGCTGGACTATATCTGACCAACCTTTTATTGGGTATTCGTCAACGGAATCAACGTTGAACTACATGCCCCTAAACGAAGAGATTGTTCGCTACATCTCATTAGTCAGAAAAGATGGCGGTGAGGCAGTTCTAGGCATTCCGTTTAGAGAGATGAATGTCGACCCTGACCTAGTGGCCAGCTTTGTTTTGGCTATTGTGATTTTCGAGAATCAGCAGCTTCGAACATTCATCAAGGAAGGCTATGTGGTCTTGATAGAGGAGGGCAATCATGTTGTTGGGTTGCTCATTATCGACAAAGTGGAGGATGACGAACCCTATCGAGAAGCCCTAAAGGGAATCATAGCTGATTTCGAAACCCAATACGAACTGCAGCTTACACTATGGAGGGGAGATATTCGCCCGTTCAGGGAATTCGGGATTGACATCCTCGGCGTGTTCCCGTTTAGACGGTTTGATTGGCAGCTCGTTCCTAAACTGACTAAGAAGTCAGATGCGATGCCTGATTACCATGCCACAATTCCCTGGAGTGTCGGGGAAGCAAACAAGAAGATACAGGCCGTTATTGGCTTCATCAATGGGAAACGAACCATCAAAGAAATCGTGGAATCTTCGGGCTACTCAGAAGCCGAGTTAACAGCGATATTCTCCATGCTGGATAGGTACAACTGGATCACGCTTTCTCGCCGTGCAACTAAGGATACAGTTCTTGTAAAACTGACTAATACCCCGAAGCGTCTAATTGGCGTTTACGGAGACCAACTGGATGGGTTCGTGGAAATGTGCGATGGAACAAGAACCCTTGAGCAAGTGTGTGAGCTAGTTCCATTCGATATTGAGGTTCTTATGACAATTGCTAAGAACCTGATTGATGCCGGTGTGCTGGGTTACCACGAACAGTCGATCGAAGGAGGTGAGCCCACTGAGTAATTTGTGTAAAGCTCAGGGGCCAAGCAATTATTATGGCGCCCTTCCTACGAACTGTGTGAGATGTGGGTCATGCAGTGGGGGTCACTTAGTGATTAGGGAGGGTTGGTAGCTTGTCACTTGACGTGTCCAAGGTGCGGTACATCTCACTGATTCGCCTAGAAGGGGGCGAATCAATACTCAGTCTGCCCTATGAGGAGATGTCCATTGACCCTGATTTGATTGCGGGCTTTGTCACTGCAGTGATAATCTTCGCCAAAACCCCCATCAGGACGATTCGGAAAGCGGCTTATGATATCCTGATTGAGGTTGGAGAAACAGTCCTTGTCCTGCTTGTTGTTGACCCCGTGCCTAGTGAAGCGCCGTACCGTGAACGATTGAAAAGAATCCTTGAGGATGTGGAAGAGAAGCATGGTGCCAAGCTCAAGAAGTTTGAAGGTGATGTTCGACGATTCCGCGAGTTCTCACTTGAGATACTAATGGAATTTCCGTTCTCAAAGGTTGACATAGACCTCGTGCCCTCCCCGAATAAACCGGGCATCATAATGCCTTTTCGAGTCGCCACTATCGACAGCAAGTTGGAGCAGTTGGAGGCTTTCATAAACGGTAAACGAACTGTTGCAGAAATAATGGACCTGATTGACTTACCTGAGAACCAAGTCCTGGCATTGTTCTCGATGTTGCATAAGTACAAGTGGATTGATTTCAAGAGGCGACTTACCGACGATGACATCCTGGTGAACCAAGAATGTCCGGAAATAACTCTGAATAGTATCAAAGCACAGTATGGGAAACCGGTGGATGACATGCTGAATCATTTTAACGGTTCAATGACAATAACCCAAGTGATTGAAGCACTGCCCTATGATCAGCAAGCTTTGTGGTTCTTGATTAACAAACTAGTTGAAGTGGGGTGCTTGGCCCAGAAAGCCTCCAGCTAGAGAATGCGATCTGCGCCTGGTATCCCTACCACATCACTTCTGCATTGTTTGCAGTGATGAAACTGTTCCATGAATCGAGAAGCCATGTTTCTCGCATCTTGAAGTTCATTCTGTGCTGGTGGTCGCTCTTCAACCAAGTTATCAAACGGTATTAGTGGGACAATGTTTTGAAGACGCGCACCAGCATCTTTCAGAGATCTTGCTAGATCTTCCATTTGTTCTCCATTCATTTCGGGAATGAGTATCGAGTTCACCTTGACAAACATGCTTGATTTGGTAGCAGCAGAGATGCCCCTGAGCTGTGCATCGATGACCTTCTGTCCCATCTCAGGTCCTGTCAGCCGCTTGCCATCAATCATCGCCCATTCATAGATTTGCGAAGCGGTTTCGGGGGACACAGTGCTCATTGTCACACTTATTGTCATTGCACCGAGCTCGACTAATCGCTTTGTCTTTTCTTCCAGTAGCACTCCGTTAGTGCTCAGGCAGAACTCTATGTCTGCGCTCAACGCTCTGACACCTTGCAGAGTTTCGAATGTTTGTGGGCACGCAAGTGGCTCACCTGGACCTGAGATTGCAACAATGCGCAGATTCGGGTCTTTCTCAATCTCATCAAAAGTTACCTTGATTGCTTGAGCCGGAGTCATCACCCTTCTTGACCGGCCAGGCACTGGCATGTGGCCAGAGGCATCTAATCGATGGTCGCAGTATGCGCATTTCACGTTGCAGGAGTGTGCTACTGGCAAGTGTATCCTAGCCCACAGTCCATCACGATTACACGACCAACATGGATGATGCGTAAAAGGATAAACCAATCCCATAGTGAAAGTCACTCACACTAGCCTACGCAGAACTCCTGACATCTTTTTGGCGTACACTTTTGCATCATTAAAAACAAGCCCGAGCTTGACGTTCTCTGGCGATGTTACCGCTAGCAAGTATGTTTCAGGAATCGAGATAACCACTATTGTACCTAGTGTGCCTTGAATGATAATCGCTTTCAGGTCCCCTTGGCGAAGTTCCCTAACAGCCAGCTGCCCAACAGATTGAATGCTCGCTACCATTGCTGCAATGGATGCTTCTTCAACGCTAGCGTGGAAGTAGCTAACAAGTGGCAAGCCCTCCACAGAGAATACCGCAGCTCCCAGAATCGGGGATCTGTTACTGAGATCACGCAGCATCATCCTGAGTTGTTCGGTCACATCTTCGCTTGGCGCATTTAGCAATGCATTACCCTCTCATT
>WTCK01000254.1 GCA_013138615.1 Candidatus Thorarchaeota archaeon
GGGTCAAGATATTACGACCGGTTCGGCAAGGTACAACTTCACTGGGGTTCAGGGGGTTGGAATGGCTGATGTTGCAGACTCCCTCACTGCAATGGATCAACTTGTGTTCAGAGAGAAACGGTTGAGCATGGCCGAACTGCTGGAGGCCATAAGGGACGGATTTGATGATTATGAACCGACAAGACAACTGCTTCTGAACAAAGCTCCTAAATTCGGTAATGATGACAAGATGGCTGATGACTACGCTCAACTCGTGGCGCGCATGTACGCTGAGGAAGTTGAAAAACACAAGAACATCCGGGGCGGCACCTTCATTGCAGGCATGTACTCTGTGACTTCTCATATTCCGTTTGGATTCTTTACTGGTGCATTGCCGAGCGGACGATTAGCTACGACTACTCTAAGCAATGGCGCCTCACCTGCTATTGGAGCCCCTGCAAAGGGTTTGACAGCAGCTCTCAGTTCTGTAGCAAGCGTTGATCACTCTCTCTATCCGAATGGAGTGGCTTTTACCCTTGGGTTGAACCCCAGCTTCGTGACCGGAGGAGAGGGCCTTGAGTCCCTTGTGAATCTACTCCGGTCCTACGTGAAGCTCGGAGGTATGCAGATACAGTTCAACATGATGGACCCAGAAACTCTTCGTGACGCTCAGAAGAATCCCGCAGATTATCGCAATCTCATTGTGCGCGTTGCTGGATATAGTGCGTACTTCGTGGACCTGAGCCAAGAAGTCCAGGACGAGATCATCGGTAGGTTCGAACGGTCTGAATAACATGCTACTACAGTTCATCCAGCTCGGGACGTTAACCGCAACACCAGAATTCTCCTTGTCATTCCCGGGCTATACGGTTTGAAATCCCAATCACCGTATTCCTCGAGTACCTCAAAGCCGGAAAGTTGGAGAAGGCGATCAGCCTCTTTGTCGTCTATCAATGCCACAGCATTCTCGGTTTCTATTGTCCAAGTTTCGCCATCCGATTCTGTTATTTCCAAGATGAAAGTGCGGTATTGAATCTGCTTCGAGAAATCAGCAACGAAGCGGCCAGAACGCTTTACGTGCCTGCCGCTTGTCGTATGCGCTTCTTCAGACCATTCACCCTCTTCTTGTTGACCGTCTCCGGGATACAGATCGAGAATGAACACACCATCCTCGGTAAGGTGTCTTCTAACGGAACTCAGGCATGCCAACTGCTGCTCTGTTGTCAAGCAGAATCGAAAGGATGAAGGAATAATCACAAGAGGAAATTCCTGTTGCAGGTCTAGATCTGTGACATCACCTCTCAGGAATGAAACTGGGGACCGCACGTTACCGGGAAGATTGCTTGCCTTTGCTCGAGCCACCTTTAGCATCTGCCTTGTGGCATCCACGCCTACAACTTCGTACCCTGCTTCTGCAAGCTTGAGTGCCACTCTTCCAGTTCCACAAGCCAGTTCCAGAATCGGTGAGCCGTACTTCTCGGCCATACTCAGATAGAAGGGAATGTCATCGTTCGCTATGAATAGGTCGTAGTACTCGGCAGCATCCCTGTAGCTCTTAGTGGATTTGAATTCGGACATTGTCTTTACACTAGGTTTTGAGCGCATCGGCCTCGATGGCTCGTTTGACAAGATCTTTGAACATTACGTCGATGTTGTCCCCCGTCTTGGCGGATGTTTCGTAGTACATGGCGTTCCACATTTCCTTGGTCATTTCCCCAGCTTCAGGCGGCACAAATCTATCTTTTCTGTCAATTTTGTTTGCCACTACGGCTACTACTGCATTTGGACAAACAGCAATGAATCTGTCGTACCACTCGGTGATTTCGATGAAAGTTCCTGGTCGAGTGACATCGTAGACAATGAAAGCCATGCTGGCACCAGCCATGTAGCGCCGCCTCAACATGCTGAATCTAGTTTGACCAGCAAGATCCCAGAAGACCACATTGGCACTGATATGTTCACCATTTGGCATGTCAACATCTACTGTCTTCATAGCAATCGTAGTGCCAATGGTTGCCTTGTAGGTTTCACTGAACGAGCGATCGGTGAACCTCTTGATACAACTAGTCTTGCCTACTCCTCCAGCTCCCAAAGCAACAAGCTTGAACTTGTGAGTAAGCACTCGACGGGTCACTATGTTTCCCTTCTATGACTCCTAGAGATGATTGCCGTACAAGTATTAGGATTTATCGCACACATTCAACTTGGCCTGCAGAGGATTTTTCACGGCCTTGAACATCTCAGAGAACTACCAATATCAGATGTGTAACAATGAATCTCCCTCGACTTCTGTTCAGATACCCCGGCGGCAAGTTCTATGCTCTCAAGCTGCTGCGGCCCTTCTGGCAGAACACGGTTCACGATGAATACCGGGAGGTTATGGTGGGGGGCGGCGCCGTCTTCTTCGATAAACCAAAGGTCAAACACAATTGGCTGAACGACAAGCACGAGGCTCTGATGACTACCTATGGAACAATTGCTAATTCGGAGCTTAGAGAGCAACTTGTGGATCTGTTTGAAACAGAGGTTGCCACCAAGGAACGGCATGCAGAGATGAAGGAGTTCGTTCCAAAGAATGATTTCGAGATTGCATTGAAATTCTACTATCTGAACCGAACTTCATTCAGCGGCAAGACCAGATCACCATCGTGGGGTTGGCGTCCCGTTAGAAGCCTTCCACCCAATCGCTGGAAAGAGCGAATCAGACCGTGTGGTGAAAAACTGGAAGATACAAAGATGACATGTTTAGATTTCGAGGATGTCATCACTGCTCCTTCCCTTGGAGTGTCCACATTGCTATTCGTGGACCCTCCTTACTTCCACGCAAAACAAGAGAATCACTATACCGAATCGTTCTCAGAGAACGATCACTATCGACTAGCAGCGGTGCTTGAGAAGACATCTCACAAGTTCTTCCTCACGTACGACGACTGCAAAGAGATTCGCGAATCGTACAGTTTTGCTAGGAAATTCCCATTGGAATTCGTATATCGAATTGACAACTCACGAGACCGGGGCGGGCGTCGTAAGTACGGCCAGGAACTGGTCATAACAAACTACGACCCTCAGATAACCGTGGAAGAAACTACGACCCACGCAGAGAATGATGCTGCTCGCCCTGAAATCACCGTAAGAACAACGAACCGTCCTATCAAGTCCCCATTCCGGTTTCCTGGCAGCAAGGCGCAGGCAATCAAGTACATTCGACCCCACTGGGAGTTCAACCCTCATGTGGAGTATCG
>WTCK01000125.1 GCA_013138615.1 Candidatus Thorarchaeota archaeon
CAACTCCGAATGTGGACTCAAGATAGTGCTTGCAGCGGCACAAATAGAGTTTTCTTGCTGGAATGTCGCACATCCTGATTCACACAGGATTCATGTTGCCTATTCCAGGTCGGACACATCAAGCAGGTCATTATCAGGGCTTTCGTCAGTTTCTTCAGGAAGAGCGTCCTTGATGTCATCGATGACGCGTCGAAGTCGTCGGCGAGTGGCTTTCGGTACGTCCCACATCTTCGCCTCAGCACGCTCCACAACTTCGCGTGCAATGTCAAATATCTTGGCGTCCAGGTAGCATTGAGCTGCGTTGACAAAATGCTCTGCGGATTTCTTCTGGTTGTTTTTCAGCTCTGCGATGTCCCCTAACAATGAATGAGCGGTACCTATGCCCGTTGTGTCATCGAGGTCCTTGTAGAGCTTGAGAGCCTTTGTGAATGTTTTTGCGGCTGCTTCCAAGTCCTCCTTATCCGCCTGAGCGGTGCCAATGTCCATTAGCGTAACTGCGACAGCTTGGTCATTACCAACGGCCTTGTAGACGCGCTGCGCTTTCTTGAAATATTCCATTGCTTCATCGAAATTGCCCAGCCCAAGACGAGCAAGCGCAAGTCCGTACATCGCATCAGCAGTTCCGTCCTTATTGTTTGTTTTTTCGAAAATTTTCATGGATGCTTCGCACGCCTTAATAGCCGCGTCCCATTGCTCAAGGTTGATCTGAGCAACGCCAAGATTGTACATAGCATCAGCTATTCCACTCTCATCTTTGAGACCTTTATAGATCTCTAAGGACTGCTCGAAACTATTAGCTGCTTCTTGAAATTCAGTTACAGACATGTAGATGTTGCCTGCTGTATTGAATAGCTTCGCAGCTTCCGACTTGTCGCCTCCGTCAACTGCTGCAACAGCTTGTTCCAAGAGTTCTGCAGGACCTATGATATCAGAGGAGGGTTTATCGCTCAATAGCCTCACCAATCGAGTACGTGGCGGTTCAACGCGCTTTTGATTCTTTCTCCATGACCGTCAGCGCTTCATTATCAAGACAGGGTTTTCAAGCAGAGGACGTATCGGATCTTTCACGGTGAAGCTCTCGTCGCCCACAGCCACCTCAAGTAGCTTTCTCAGTTCGAATCTCCGCAGGTAGCCTACTGCTTCCTCGCGAGGCAGGTTCAGGTCCTTCATTAACTTCTTCAGACCTCTCTTCTCGCCGCTATGTTCTGCGAAAGTGGAGAAGACTGTGCTCCACTGCATCATACTGAGGTATAGCAGCGTTCTTAGCATACTGTCAACATTCTTGCCAGTCTTGGCTGAAATTGGAATCACGGGAAGTCCAGCTAGGAAGCTCATCTTCTTGCGCAGCTGAGTGACTCGTCGAGCCGCGCTAAGGTCCTGTTTGTTAGCAGCAACAATGCAGGGAACGCCCGGAAGGAAAAACGCAATCTCTCTGAAGAAGAGCTTGGCACGTGCATCAGATTCAGGATCAACAGAGTCAACAACGAATATTATACCATCAGCACCCTCGCTCAGGATTTTCCTCATTGTTCTGAATCGGAGGAGTCCAGGTGTGCCAAACAAGAAGACGCTGAGCCCATCAACGTCCGCAAGGCCGTGATCCATTGCAATGGTTGTGCCCCTTCGTTCTATATTGATGCAGGCACCGTTAGTGATATGATGTATGACTTGGCTCTTGCCTGACCCATATGGCCCTGTAACTACAATCTTCATTCCTTATCACCCACACTCGTTTCTCATTGCGTCAATTTCCAAGTAGCTAATTGTGTGTTAAATGATTTGCCGTGCTCTACTCCTCTGTAGGCTCTTGGCACAGCGTCGTGAGGAATACGTGCAACAAAAACGTTATATCGGCAAATGCCGAAGTTGTATATGAGAATATAATCAAGGTGAAAATTCCAATGGCTGAATCCAAACAAATGCCCACTGATGATTTCTGGCTTTTCCATGATATTGAAGATGAGGAGTTCGCGGAGATTAGGAAATTCATCGACCCCGACTTTGATCTCAGCTCTCTAAGAGGCATAAACAAGCTATTCGACAAGCTTAACCATCTCATTGATTGAAAAATCCAGATATCTACAGCGGTCCAGAATAGAGCATAAGATGAGATGAGACCGGCCGCTCGCGACGGCAGTCCTCGACCACCAATCAATTGTTTCAGATGGTTCTCATAGGAACTCGGTCTCGACAAACTGAACACCCTTTGCCAACCGGGCTTTGGGTGCGCCCTTCGGCTTCAAAGCTTTTCCAACAGTCCAAGATGGAAGACCAGCATTACGAAGAATACTGTGGAAGTCGTCCACAACAGAGGGTTGCAGAAACACCAGCATGCCGCCAGCAGTTTCGGCGCCCATACCTTCAGAGAGCCTGTGCCCAAAGAAGGTGGCAAGATTGAGTGTTCCCGGAATCACTGGCATTGTGTCGATGACCACATCAACGCCGCTCATAATGGCGACATTGCTTGCGTGGCCCAAGAGTCCGAAACCGGTGATGTCCGTAGCGGCGTGAGCTCCCACTTTGTTCATCGCCTGTGCCACTTCAAGATTGCTCTGTGTCATCACGCGTA
>WTCK01000145.1 GCA_013138615.1 Candidatus Thorarchaeota archaeon
ACAGTCCTACTCCATTAAGGCACTTGCCAGCGCTTTTGCCGCCTCTTCAACCTTCCCTTGGCGATTCTTGATGATTCTAACTGTTGCACCAGTGATGGTTCCCACGGTTACTGCCGCTGCTCTACACATTTCCTGGTGTGTTTTGACCTCATCAATAATCTGGACATCGCGCGTGCGCGTTTCGTCAGAGCTTCGACGGCTCGCGATGTTCTCAGGGTCCGCCTCCACCAGAACCACTGTCTTTGGTTGAATGGCTCGAATAACCCATTCGGGCAGTCCAATGAGGTATCCATTGTTGGTTTGGATTAGTGTATGCGTGTCAACTATCACTCGCACGGATTTGGCTTTCTGAGCGATTGACTCTCCTGCTTTTCTCTGGACCTCTCTTTGGATCGCTGTAGTCAGCTTTCGCAGCTCATCACGATTCTTGACAGTCCCCTGTGCTGATGCGACCGCAAACATCTCCGTGCCAAAGTTGAGAAGAAGCACGTCTTCACCATATTTCTCCTTGACCAATTCCATGGCTGAGTTGATAACAGTTGTTTTCCCGACACCTGGGATTCCCGTTACGATTACTGTGTTTCTCGATTCACTCATGATGAAGCGACTCCTGCCTTCTCAGAGAACTGGTCGGTGCTCACGCTGTGGGTTTTATATTTGCTTCTATGGAGATTTTCTCTCTAGACTCTGAACCGTGTCACAGACTTACCTATCTCTTCGTGTGCTTTCCAAGCGGTTAACTTGAGTAATTCCCGCATCGTCTCGTGCAAGCTCAAAGAATGTTTTAGAGATGTAAGCGGCTCTCTGTGCTTCCTCATTTCTTCCCGCAGCGATGAGGCGTCTCGCTTGTTCCAGTCTAGCAACCCCCATCGCCTTGTAAACCGCGCGGGGATACTCGAATGTGCCAGCCTCAGGTGCTGAAACTATCTTTGACTGCGGTGTCACTGCGGTCACTCGTTCCTTGGGCGGCGTTTCAGGGGGCAATTCCCAGACAAGCGGCACTTTGGCTGCGGGTAGGCTATCTGTTCGCTGCTCCGGCTTTGGTTCCGAGGGTGCAGCTTCATATCTTGATGAGGTGAAACTAGCGAACTGTTCGGTCTGCTCTCCGGGTGATAATGTCGGGTCTTCTGTTAGTCTGGGGCTGGGAGTCGAATCTGTCCTGTTCGGTGTAACGTAAGTTGACAATGCTCCCAACATTTTCCTTTCAGCGGCTTCTCTCGCTGGAGTTAGAGTTTCTCTGGTTCTCATTGCATCCATATCAGGGGTTTCGCGACTTGATGTCCTTTTCCTTTCTCGAGCCTTTCTCATGAGTTCCGGTATCTCGCTGGCTCGCACCATGCGGGTCTCGACGATGCCTGTCGTTTCCTTCTTGATGCCTATAGCATCAGCTCTTGCAAATGCCCTGCGAGCCTTCTCTAGTTCTGATTCAACCCTTGTGTACTTTGTCAATATGATGCGATCACGCACTATCTGACTGGGGCGAACACACTCATCTTGACTCTCGACGGCATAGGAGTCGGCTGTCTTGAGACCTGAATACGATGCTTCAATAACAGAATAGTACTTCTCGGCAGCGGCATTCAATCTCGTTGGACTCAACATTGAGCGTTTTCTCTTTCTTTTAATTGCATGAACAAGAAGCGAAGAACCGCACCCGATACAGAATTTGCGCGTCGGCAGGTTCGTCTTCTTGCATTTGGCGCACACCTGCAATAGAATCACCTTGGCGTACCGTTACAGATTCTGATTGAATCGTCTCCTGATATGTGTTCGCAATAACGGCAAAGTGCCTACACCTAGCATACATTGGCTAACGCACCGCACCTGGGGGAAAACGCGTCAGAAGGCGGCCTATCCTCACTCCCCTGTCTTATGGGAACGTAGATAATGCAGCACTCGTATCAGATAGACATGGAGCTCAGAGATGCAATCAAAGCACTTCCCAAGGCAGAGCATCATGTACATCTCTTGGGTGCAATCAGACCAGCGACTTTGATGAAAGCAATCACCGATACAGGGGTAGACTCGCCCTATGATTCAATTGAAGATATCGAAAGATCTTTTGAGTTCCAGAATTTCGCCCATTTCATATCGGTCTACAAGCAGATTATCAGCTTGGTTACTGAAGAGAGATATTTCGAACCAATGACTTACGAACTCCTTGAGAGCAGTAAGGAATGCAATGTGAAATATGTAGAGATGAGTTTCTCCGCCCCAGATCATACACTGCAAGGTCTTGACTTTGAGTTGATGATGAAGGCAATTGAGAGGGGTATTAGGAGAGGTCAATCGGATTTCGGTGTTAAAGCAGACATTAGGATAGACATTGTGCGTAATTACGGCTTGGAAAGCGCAATGAAATCATTGGATATGATTGAGAATAGACCCGAAGGAATTGTATCCATAGACATTGGAGGTTCTGAGAAAGAGTATCCGTCCAAACCATATGCTGAGGTGTATAGCAGAGCAAGAGAGATGGGGCTGCATACAGTTGCTCATGCGGGAGAAGCAGCAGGGCCACAGTCTATCTGGGACGCAGTTACGTATCTAGGAGTTGAACGGATTGGGCATGGTATCTCTGCTATTCAGGATGAGAAATTGATGAAGAATCTCCAAGAAACAGGCATAACACTTGAAGTATGCCCAGTAAGCAATGTCCGAACAAGAGTGGTGGATTCACTGAGAGAGCATCCCATACGAACATTCTTTGATAGGGGGTTGTCATTAACAGTAAACAGTGATGATCCCACTTTCTTTGATACTGACATGAACAACGAGTATGTGCAGCTGCATGAAGTTCTTGGATTCACAATCCAGGAGTTGTTCCAAATCTCGCTTAATGCTGTAGAGTCTTCATTTGTTGATGCTGAAACCAAACAACAGATGCGTAGAGAGTTCCAGAACGATTACAGCAAGATTATCGACTCGATTGAGTAGGCATGCCTCATCATTAGCTTAGTCCAGGTCCACAAGAACCGTAACCTATCTTTACAGACTCCTCAGTCGTGAACATACCCTATTCTAGACTCCTTGACCTTAGCATCACACCTTTGCCAAGTTTCTAGGCCTTTATAGAATCCCGAGTAGTCCTGCCACTCCTTCTCCGCCCATTCCGGCGAGCTGCTCCTTCGCTAAGGTTTCGTAGTACTGTTTTATGATCGACACCATTAGCAAGATACCTGTCCCGCTCGCTAATGCGCCCAGGATGTCAGCAGTTGCAGCAAGTACCCCTATGAGGAATCCACCCAAGCCTGCGACTATTGGAATGTAGCGTTCGAGGAGACGCTCAAGAACCCTTTCGCTCCTCCGAAAGCCTGGGACAATGTAACCTGAGCCCAGAAGCTGTCTTGATACATCTCGCGGGGCAATTCCACTGATATCCACCCAGATTTTTGAGAAGCCCCAACATAGTAGAATCATAGCACCCGCATAGAACGCCACATGGAGCAGTCCAAGCTCCTCGTTCATGATGGAGAAAATCCCCTGTGGCGGCGTGATATAGTAGGCGAGTCCTCCAGTTGCTATCATACGACTGGAATTCGGATCCTGGCTAAACGTACCAATGAGGTTAAGGAGTGGATTCGTACCATATTGATTCCAGTTCGAGTAAATTATCTGGCCGAAGAACAGAACATTTGCGTATAGCGCCTGCGCCAGAATCACAGGAATGTTTGATGTATACAGTAGCTTGATTGGATACCGCGCCTTCATTCCTCTGTACTTGGCATATTGAAGCGGTATCTAGACACGCACGGACTCTAACCAAATCACAGCTCCGAAGATTAGAAACGTGATGCCAAGTGTGAAAAGACTCGGATTGAAACCATTGCGGAACACTAGCCAGCTTATATCAACTGCTGGAAATGCATC
>WTCK01000258.1 GCA_013138615.1 Candidatus Thorarchaeota archaeon
TATATAATCTGGCCGAAGAATAGAACATTCGCGTAAAGGGCTTGCGCCAGAATTACAGGAATGTTTGATGTATACATCAGCTTGATTGGATACCGCGCCTTCATTCCTCTGTACTTAGCATATTGAAGCGGTATCTCGACGCGCACAGACTCTAACCAAATCACTACTCCGAAGATTAGGAATGTGACGCCGAGTGTGAAGAGACTCGGGTTGAAGCCATTGCGGAACACTAGCCAGCTTATATCAACTGCTGGAAATGCATCGCCACCAATGCCTGCTATTCTCATAATATTCGTGATAACAGCAGCAATGATGCCCTTTGGCAAGTTGGTGTAGTCTTGAGGATAACCTTCCGGAGCCTCTCCAATCACAGTTGCAAATTCGGTGACGTTGAACATGTTGAATACGACTTGTCCAGCGACGTTCGTCATGATGAACAGTGAAACGCCTGAACCGAGACCCCATCCCTTCTGGATTAGCTCATCCATCAGAATGACTATGACGCCGGAAGAAAAAAGCTGAATGAACACTATCACTTGTTCATTTGGTTCCAAGGCGCCGTAGGCATTACCCATAATGTATGCCATCGCCTGGAATGCTGTCATGAATAGTGCGAGAACTTTCTGCCCACCAGTGAACAGTGCTCTGTCCTCTGGGTCCCCGAAATCAACATTGATGATTTTTGATCCCGAGAGAAGCTGCATAACTAGACCTGCAGTTACGATTGGACCTATCCCCAGTTCCATCAGTGTTCCTCTAGTGCTTGCGAGGATGACTCGCATTGCCCATAGATAGTCCGTACCGCTCGATGGGTCCACACCGTAGAGTGGCATATGTGACATTATTAGGAATATCACAAGGACGACAAGCGTCCAGATAGCCTTCTCTTTGAAAGAGACTTCACGGTCTGGTGCCTTTACTTCAGGCATTACTCTTACTAATGGTGATAGTAGTTTTAGAAAGGTGCTAGGCAACCTTACTTCTCCTGCAGGTTTTCTCGGCCAACAAATGAGCTGAACCTTTAAAGATAGTGGTTTCCATAGTCGTGTACTACGGCATCAACTCTGTGTTGGCCGTGCTCGATTTGTAACACAACTGCCTCTGTGAGCTGGTTCACTTATCGGCTGGTAGGTCAATAGTTCCGCCTTTGCCAGTTACTTTTTCCCGGGCTCTTACGCTGATGCACTTGACGCCAGTCAGGTTCAGTTGACGCGTAACTTTTCCGGAACCCAGAATCTTGTCGATACCCAAGCGCGACACATCAATAGTGTATCTCCGTCCTTTCTTGGTGGCATGTCCCGATGCAACAAGTCTGTCAGCAGCCTCATCCAAGTTTCCAACATTTAGAACGGTTTCCCCCTCAATCATTTTGAGAGGCCTCTTGAATCCATGCTTCCCGAAGTAGTTAGGATTCTCTGCCATGACTTTTTGATAGTGGTGCTTCTTAGACCCAGCCATCCCCTTGCCACCCCGCTGTCCTGATGCACGATGACCCGCGCTGAAACCGTAGCCAGCGGCCCTGCGGCCTCTCATCTTGTGGATCTTCTTCGATTTTCGCTTCTCCATCATTGGTTCCTCAGTTTCTATGCTCTTTTGAGTCGCACCTCTAGGACTCCGTTTCGAATTGCCGATTTGGCCTGTTCCTTTTTCACCTTGCCAGGGAGTTCGATTTCCTTGTGATATGGGCGAGATGGATTTTCAACATGGATTGTAAGAACGGTTCCCTTGATTCGAACCTTGATCTCATCTTTTTCCACACCGGGCAGTTCTGCCACAACTATGATTTCATCATCCTCTTCGATGACATCGATCAATGGCTCTATCTGATGAGCCGATTTGAGACCTTCTTCATCTGGGACGGTGTTGCCAAACCGCTGTATGAATGGCTTTCCATCTTGCCCGATGCGCATTGAGAAGCCAAACAGAAAAGGGTTCGTGCCTTCCGGATTGCGCATGAACTCCTCCATGGACTCTGGGTCAAGCATTCCTCCCTCGCTCAGGTCTTGCATCATGCGGTCCATCATCTCATCGATTTGCTTAAACATTGACTCGGGGAGAAAGTCCCCCAACCATTTGCGGATAGCCTGGCGTGGGTCCCCATCAAATGGATTGTCGTCCCAAGACACTAAATTCACCTCAAATCATTTTCTGTGCAAGCTCGTTTATCCCTGCACCCCGATAACCGTTCACGCCCCCCATTCCAACGGGGAGGTTGCGCTTGCCACGAAAGCCCTTCTTCGGAGGGGTCAACCTAAAGACAGGCTTGAGTCCCTCAACATCGCTCACGCTGGCTGTTCCTGCAACCAATCCCTTTGCGAGCGCCTTAATCGATGAATGGCTTGAATTTTTCTTCACATAGGCATCAGTAAGTCGCCTGTTCGCTGAGAGGCGGCCACGTTTGGCTAGAATCTCGTACGTAGTGTCAGCATCAATTTCACCCCATGTGATGTAGTCCTTAGCCTTGGTAATCATTCCTTGAAAGCTGGGTGTCAACTTGATGATTCTTGCCTGGTGAAGTCTGCCAAGACGCAATTTCTTCAATGTATCCTCGATCTGAGGCCTAACACTCACTTGCCCTCTGAGACGTATCGCTAGTATAACGGCTCCATTTTCACTCATGATTCAGTCACTCCTGTTGTTGCCCATTCCTGAGGGGGAAGCATCTTGTAGGTCTGAGAGAGAGCGTCAATGAACGCTTTGGCGAAGTTCGAGGATGTCCTGGAGCGGCCCTTTGTCATCGACCATACATCCTTGAGTCCTGCAATTCTAAGAACTATCTTGCCAACATCAGCCGTGACTAAGCCAGTTCCTTTTGGAGCTGGTTTGAGTGTCACTTGAACTGAGCCCGAAGTTCCTTTCACTGCAAATGGAACGCTGTGAGGGTCGTGACATCGGCATTCCCAAGAGCCACAGCCTCTGCGCAAGGGTCTGATGTTCATCTTGGCTCTAGCTTCAGCTGCTCTAATCGATGGGACGAATTCTGGAGCTTTCCCTATACCGATTCCGATATTGCCTTGGCCATCACCGACGACGACAGTAATGCGGAAGCTCTTCTGCTGGCCGCTGTCTGATTGGCGTTGAACTAGGTTCACGTCTACAATCTCCTGTTGGAGTTCTGGAAACAGCATATCCACAATCTCAGATTCTCTTATGAGGTAGTTCTGCTGTAGAACCTCCTGCAGGCTGTTGATGTGACCTTCTTTGACCAGCTCTCCCAATCGGGTTTTAGGAACCCAGTCCTTAAGCGGGTCTACGTCCTGTCGGGGCTGTCGACGCTTTCTTTGTCCTCTTCTACTCATCATATATCATCCCCTATTTCTTCTTCCCTCTCCGCGCAAGGAGTTTCTTGGGTTTGGGTTTTCTGGGCACTGCACGAGGCGCTTTCTCCGCGGGTTTCTCTGCAGCCTTCTTCACGGGCTTCTTGGCGGCGGCCTTCTTTGCAGGTGTCGCCTTTCTCTTCTTTTTCTTCTTGAGATCTGCCTTCGGTATCTCCAAGAGGGCTTTCTTCACCTTCTTGAACTGTCTTGGAATACCTGTAACGGTTGTCTTCTTCTTTCCCAATTCTGAAAACATTATTGAGTCACCAGAACTCTCAGCAAAGTGATTGTACGCCGCTACGATGTGTTCGCCAGACAGTCTGGCCTCGTCTGGTAGAACATCTGGATCGTGTGAGATGTTAAGGCCCCCATCCAATGCTCCTGCAAGTGCTGCGTAGATTTTCGAGCCCTTCACTGGGGGATTAAGTCCAATGTCAAGTACAGCCTTCTCCACTCCTCTACTCTTAGCTCTCAAGCCTGCTAGCAAGCCCGTAAGATATGATACAGGCGTGTTTCCGCCACCAGTAGTCCAGCCATGGCTGGCAAGCTCTGATGAAACTGCGGATGCCACAGTCATGTCGCCAGTCACACTGGCATTTACAACCTGGACTATCATTCCTGTATTGGTCTTCCTGACCACAAGGCGCGGGAGCCTAGAGAGCAGTAGCCGACGGCGACGATAGTAATTCGTCTTGCCCTCTCGTCTGCGTCTGAACTTGACTTTGTATGTCGGTCCTTGAGCCATTATTTCACTTTCCCTAACTTGTGCTCTTTGATGTACGTCCGCATGTGTGCAGTGTTCCTGAACGCATTGCCTTTTGCCTTCAAGTATAGCTCGCGATATACGCCTCGCGTGATCTTGCCCTCGCTTCTGAGTTGTTTCAACTCACGACGCATTGGGCGTATCTTCATCATCCATCGATCCTTGCCTGAAAGCTTGGCAGTGGCTTTGCCTTTCTTTTTGCCAGGTCCTTTTCTCTGACCTTTTCGTTTCTGACGTAATATGTGGCGGGCTCGACCTCTGCTTACACCTTTCTTGGGCCGTTTCTGGATTGCACCCTCGTCAACAAGACGGCGGATATCCTCCTTGGTGATAGCGAGGCTGGCTTCATCTCCGAATGCGGGATCTATCCAGACACGCGACTTCCCTACCTTCATCACTTGAGCGCCGAGTCGTTTTTGGGACGTAAGCTTCATCTCTAGTCCGCCTCCATGTCTAGTTCCGAGAAGAGATCTTCTTCTGAGATGCTCTCGGGAGCGCCAGGATTCAGCACTCTTAGGGACATTGCTTCGGCTTTCCTGAGAATCGCCTGACGTTTCCTCATGCCGACGGTTGCCCCAATCCTGATGGCATGAACCTCGGGATTCAGTTCTTCGAAGTCAGCTGGCCTGTGGACAAGCACCTCAATGAATCTTGATGGATGCATACCTCTCACAGCCCTCGGTTTTCTGTATCCTGGGGACACCATGGCTATGCGGCCCTTGCGTTTCTCTCGTGTAGCGTTATCTATTCCGCGAAGCTTTCTCCAGGAATCGCTTACGCGCGTCCAGCGATGTGCTTGTTCATGGCGAAATCGAGGTTGTTTCTTTCTCTTCTCTTTTGCAATCCTGAGAAGTCTCTGGTCAATGAGCTTATCCCTGGCGTGCATCTCCTTCTTCGGCTTCGCTTTCTTCTTGACCTTCTTCGTAGGCGTTTTCTTGACCTTTGTTTCAACCTTCTTCTTGGTTGGTGCCTTCTTGGATGTTACTTTCTTCGGTTTAGCATTATTGGCCTTCGAAGCCTTTGGCATAATCTTCTTTGCAGATGAGATAATATTAGCTGCTTTGCTCTCGCTGAGGCCATCTACCTTGTTTGCAAGCTTTTCAGGGTCGCTCTTCGACACCTTCGCTACGGTCTTGAACCCGGCCGCAATAAGCTTTTCCTCTAGCGTTGGCCCGACTCCATCCATGTCTGTCAGTACTGGCTTTTTGGACATCATCTCGCCTCCTATACTATCGACTTGACCTCTTCGCCTTTCCTCTTCTTGAGGACATAGATGCCGTCCAGGAATACACGCCTGTCCTTGTGACGGATCTTTGTAGCGAGTTGTATGTTCGCGGCAGTTTGCGACACGTGTTCGATATTGATGCCGCTGATTGTTACATCATCTTCTCCGGTCTTTATCTCAACATCACCTATGACGCGTGCTTTGCGAACTCCACGTTCTCCGATGAAATTCTTAATCATGACCTCTTTGCCCTTCACCTCGACGGTTATGGGGAAGTGACTGTACACGATTTTCATCTGGTATTCATAGCCATGCTGTACACCTGTGAACATGTTACGCACGTGAGCAATAGCTGTACCGACAAGAGCCCGGGTGCTCTTGCGCGACCTCATGGTGGATACTACCAATTCATTGTCCTTAATGACGATGCTCGTCTGAGGTTCCGGAAATGTCCGTTCAAGCGTTCCGAGCGGCCCCGTCACTGTGACAGTTTTGTCTTCCAGATTGACCTGACAGACACTGGGGATTTCAATACGCTGCACATAGCCTGGTTTAGCTGACATCTTCGTTTCACCTCAGAATACGTAAGCAAGCAATCGTCCGCCAATTCCTTCCTTCTTGGCGTCCTCATGAGTCATAACACCGTTAGGTGTGGTCACAATCAGTATTCCATAATTGAATGCTGGCAGGAAGCGTTTCTCATATTTCTCGAAGCCATCACGCTTCACAGGGTATCGCGGCTTGATTACTCCGCACTTATTGGTTCGCCCCATGAGCTGGATTCTGAATCTGCCCGCCTTGCCGTCATCAATGCGCTCGAATTCGCCGACGTAGCCCCTTGATTGCATAACCTGCAATACTCTTTCTATCAGACTGGAGGCTGGTGCAACAACGACCTCCGGTTTCCCGACTAGCTCGCTGTTGTATATGCTTGACATAGCATCAGCGAGTGGATCTAGTAGTGTCATTTCTTTACGGACCTCCTAACTATACTTGCGGAATCCCAGCTTGACCGCTGTTTCCCTGAAACAGCGTCGGCACATGTTCAGACCGTACCGGCGGATTATGGCCCTGTGAGTACCACATCGGGTGCAGGTCCTGCTTCCTTTGCCCATCTTCTTGCGTTGTCTTCCTCGCTCTTTCTTTGTACTCATCATGCTTCACCTCAAAATAGATAGGTCCTCTCACGCAGCTTTTCGAGTATTTCGATTCCAAATTTATTTTTGACGAAGACCATGCTCTCTTCCGGTGTTAGCCTATGTCTGTATGGAATTTTGTTTCTCCGTCTGCGCCTTCGCTTCACTCTGAAGCCAGGACGCTCGACGCAGACAGTGATGTTCATACCTTGAATGCCCAACTGAGGGTCGTACTTCACTCCCGGTATGTCGATGTGCTCCCCGATTCCAAATGCAAAATTACCATCTAAGTCCCAATTCTTAATCAGGAGTACATTCTCCTTGGCCTTGAGCGCCTTGATTAGGAACTCCTCTGCTTTTTTGTGTCTCAGAGTGACTCTTACAGCAATTGCTTCATTCTTCCTGATACCAAACTCTCTAACCGTCTGGCGAGCCCTGGACTGAACTGGAGTCTGATCAGTCAGTTGTTCCAGTATCGTGGATGCCTTGCTCAGTGTTTCTCCACCACCAGAGCAGATGTCCACTACAACCTTCGAGATAAGCGGCTCACGCATCGGGCATGCCGTCCATTCATCGACATAGATCTGTTCATTCGAAGCACTCATTATTCAGATCCTCCTGCAGAACTGAGACTAACTTCTGGTTTCTTGGCGCCAACAACGAACACGTATTCCAGAGCCGTCTGGACTCTGTTCCCATCTGGATCCTCTAGTGTTACTGTGCTTGCGTGAGGACCTAACCGCCTTTCAATCGCAGTAATCTTGCCCTCAATCCCAACGTTCTTTCCTTGGGTAACTATGGCGTAAGCACCGTTATCGAGGGATATCGAAGATATGATATTCTGGTCCGGAATGGATATCTTCAGAGTGTCCAAAGGTTTGTAATCTGATGGCTTTGCCCCTTCTGGAAACACAATGTTGCGGCCATCATGCAATGCTATTTGGAGTTTCCCACCAGGAATCATTGTCTTGCTCTCGACCCTGCAGAGTTTGACACTCTTTTCCTTCTCGGAAATCTCTACAAGACGGAATCCACCTCGTCGCTTGGGAAGAAGTCTGAAACGTTCATCTGATGATTTAATCTCGACTACATCCATCAGACCGATTGGATACCCCGGATCTTTCCGTACTCGACCATCAACCAACACTTGACCATCGGAGAGTATCGTCTTTACCTCGCGCATGTTCTCTGCATGGCCTAGCATCTCTCGTAGCAAAACTGCCAGTGTTAGGCACCGCTCCTTGGAGTGTGGACCTGCGGTTGGCTTAGTCGTAAACTTGGCCACCTTCCTCTTGATGGGCCAATGTCTTGGTGCAGGTAGGCGTTTCAGGTGCTTCTTCTGGCCTCTTCTTGTCATCTATTCACTCTCCGCGATTTTGGCTACTTTGCTCTCGATGAGTTTTTTCCTTTCATCATCAAGCTCAAGCTGTGTTATCCTTAGGTTGGATGGGTGGAGTGGAATCTGTACTTCCTTTCCATCCGCCTTTGTGGTCGTTCCGCTCTCTACGTAGACTCGCACATTGCCATAGTCGACCTTGACGACCTTTCCTTCAGTGTCTCGAAACTGTCCCCTCATTATTCGAACGAGGTCTCCCTTCTTCACGACCATTGAGCGAAAACCGTAATCCTCTTGGAGGAACTCGTCTAGTCTACATCTCAACAATCGTTTGCGGGTATGCAGGGGTGACTTGTAGATGCGTTTCCGTTGCTTGCGTGGGGATTTGGAACTCGGCTTCTTTGTCATCAGTTTCTACCTCACACTATCTTCGAAGCGATGGCAGCAACTCTGGGCCACTTCAGAGTGACCTCTCTCGCCATTGGTCCTCGGAGTTCTGAGCCTT
>WTCK01000287.1 GCA_013138615.1 Candidatus Thorarchaeota archaeon
GCTTCACTTCCTACTTTGTAGAATCATGCTTACTACCGCTCTCGCCTGTGTAACACTCTCAGGAATTTCAGTTGGACCTGTCGCTGCGTCACACACGTACACATGATCACCAGCGATGACTTCGTTCTCAGAGATGGAGTCAGCAGGACCTACGAAGCCACTAGCAGAGTGTAGGCCGAGTGATTTAATCAGCTCAGCACTGCCCTTCGGCGGCTCCAACGCTGATGAGAGAACGAAGAGGTCTACATTGAATTTCAGGTACTTGTCAAGAAGCGAGTCATAGGCTATGATGTCTAAGGTTCCATCCTCACATGCTTCCAGTCTGCTTACCCTTCCGCGGACGAATCTGACACCTGCATCACGCGCCACTCGATAGTAGCGTTCATGTCTGTCGTAAGTTCGGATGTCCATGTACACTACTGCCACTTGGACGCTATCTCGTTCAAGCATGATGATGTTAGCGTGCTTTAGTGCATAGACACAGCATATCTTGGAGCAGTAGGGGTAGTAGTTCTCATCTCTACTGCCCACACATTGCACCATCATCACCCTCTTTACCTGACCACCGTCAGAGGGGCGAACCAAGGCACCTCCCGACTTACCGTTGGGATCGAGAATCTGAGCCAGTTCTAGCTGCGTAACTACATTGGGGATCTTGCCGTAACCAAACTCATCTATTGAAACAGGTTTCATCTCATGATAACCGGTAGCAATCACTATGTCGGAAACCTGAACCGTTTCCTCCGAGGGTTGGGCACCCAGATTAATCGCCTTTGTCGGGCACTCCTCTTCAGCTTTCTTGGCGCCCTCGTCACTCATCTCAGGATCATAGATCACTGCCTGAGGTTGACATTGTGGCGAAGGTAATCTGAAAGCATTAGACTGCTCAATGCAAAGCCCACACATGATACACTTCTTTGCATCAATGTACTGTGGACCGACACTAAGTTTGGCTTGAAACTTGCCAGGGCTGCCGCTTACCTCAGTGACTTCGGAGTTGACTTTGAGATCAATATTTGGCTGGTCCAAAATCGCGCTTCTATAGAAGCACTTCCGAATTCCAGGCCTTGATCGGCTCCCTTGGAACAAGTGGAAGCAATAATCCGTTGGGAATGCCTTGTACAGGTCCATGGCATTTCCACCAACGATGGGCAGCCGGTCAACTAGTACAGTTCGAATTCCGGAGTCTGCCAGCTGAGTAGCTGCGGTTAATCCTGCTACTCCGGCTCCAATGACTAGGACCGGATCAGACACTACTGCCTTCACCTCAACCGCTCAGGTGCTTGAGAATCGGATCTGCTGGAACCCTGTTCATCTCGAGACCGACTTCATCGTCCCCCATACCCATCGCAAGCCCCAGAATCTGTGTGATGAAGAGAACTGGCAGGTTGTACTCTTCCCCATATGACTCCTTCAATCCCAGCTGTTGTAAATCGAGCTGATTTCCGCATGCAGGGCAGGAAACTGTTACGAAGACTGCTCCGGCTTCCTTCATGGACTTTAGCTTGTCGCGCGCCAATCTGATTGCTAGATCTTCATTGACTGGCAGTACAGTGGCACCACAGCACTGTTTCCATAATGGATACTCAATGACACTTGCACCTGTGACTCTAATGAGGTCCTCGAAAATCTCTGGTTTAAACTCAGTCACATCTTTTGGACGTAACAGATGACAACCATAGTGGATAGCGATTCCTACCCCATCAAGAGGTTTTGTAATCTTCTTCTTGATTTCGTCAATGCCTATGTCGTTGTATAGTGCTTCAATAAAGTGGCGTGGTTTGATAGTACCCTTGAACTCTAGGCCGGTCTTCTTTAGTTCGACATTGACTTTGTTTCTATAATCAGCATTATGTGTGAGAAAGTGGTATACATCCTTTAGAGTGCCAAAACAACCATTGCATGGAGTAACTATGTCATGGCCATTCTTCTCAGCAATGGCCAATGTTCTTGCATTGACAATTAGCCAGCCCATGTAGTCTATCGCACGGAGGTTTGGACTTCCACAACAGCTGACTCCCTCCATGTAGTTCAGTTCTATGTCAAACTTCTCAGCCACTCTAAACAGTGTAGTTTCATAGTTTGGATAATTCGCTGGCACACTACAACCCATGTACAGACTGTATGACGGCATTTATTCATCGCCCCCTACAATACGGCCAGTTCTCGTTCCTTTTAGAATAGCCTTGAACTCTTCAGTAGAGAGACCTGGCACTTCTGGCTCTAGGTCCATGTCTTCGCGCTCCCAATCCGCAGTTACTACATAGAGTTGGCCCTTGTCTACGAGTTCTTTTGCCAGACCTACGATGCTGTCTGGAATCATGCCTTCCTCCGCTGCAAGGTTCTTGCAGTCGAAGAATATGTCTGTCACCCGCACATTCTGCGGGCAGCGTTCTTGACACTCAAAGCATGTCAAACAGAGCCAGATTTCCTCAGAGGATAGAACCTCCTCACGCATTCCGAGAAGAATCATGCGTATCAGCTGATGGGGTTTGTACTTCCAAGTGTTCGCAATAGGACATGCGGCGGTACAAGTCGAACAAGCGAAGCACGCAGAGAGCTCCTCCCCGTTGGGCATACTCCTGATTCCTTCTCGAAAGTTCGGATCAAGTTTCGAGATGTCAATTGGTTCAATCATCACGGCTGGCGGATCAGCCTTTCCTTCTGTTTCGGTCATGACAAACGCACCACAGAGATTAAGCGAACTATGTGCTGAGTGCGTTTGCGAAATCCTGACAGGTATTAATAGTTTTCATCGCTGACATCGGTTACAAAGAGAAATCATACACGATGCTTTCGGTGTCAAATATTCAGCCAGGGGCAGCCAAACATGCGTTCTGCTCTGAAACACGCTCTACTCAGAGAAACCACCCTTGTACATAAGAAACAGAAGGAGGACTATAGAGCCAATCACTGTCACTTCGTATCCCAGTATCTCTATCAATGTTGCATCTTCAAAGGGCTGCATGAAGATGCCAAGAAGCGCTAGTGAAACACATATGATTCCGACCAAGAGAAGTGGTACGCGATGCTTTGTGGGCATGGGATTCTAGAGGTTGTTAATCCCTCTTAGAAGTTTCTGTTCTTATTTTCCTTGGACTAGCTCTATCATGTTATCCAGTTCTATCTTCAACGACTCCAAAGATTCAGTTGTATGCTGGCGAAGCTGCGTTGCGAGCTGAATCAGATACCCCTTCACCTCTTCAGGAGAGCCTTGAATCGCCTTTAGTATCGCGCTGCCATCTCCTGAGAGGATGCGAAGAACACCGCTAAGCGCTACCTGAAACTTTTCATATTCTTGTTCGATTTCGCTCTGCATTCTGACAGTATTGCTTCTCAATTCCGTGAGCTGAAGAACAAGATTCTCAGGATCTCTCACTTCTTGGCCTCCAACTCTTCAGGCACAACCCTGCTAATTGTACCATCGCGAAGCCATGCGTGCGCGTTCTCTGTTGGTATGGTTGCGATATCCTCTTTCTTGAATGGACCATAGGTGACTTCGTCCAAACCCATGAATGCATCCTTGATAGGCCGCAGAAACCTGACGAGGACGTAGTCCGTGGCCTCTTCAGGGGGATCATCTGATTTATTGTCGCCTTTCTTGCGCTTCTTTCTGGTAGATTGTTTTGTAGCTGATGGCGGGGTGCCAATCAGAGCGCCTTTGATGAACTCCTGATGTCCTTCGACTCCTCGCAGAAGACGATTGTAGAACTCTTCTTCTGCAAGTGTCATTGTGCCGATTGGGCGCCTTTGTGCGAGCGCATCCTTCAGAATCTTATTTTGTCGAAGTATTAGAAGGTCGTTCAACATGAATTCAACGTTCAATGCTTCTTGTGTGAAAAGATCAGCTTGGAGTTGATCTTCTGCTTTTGTATTGGCTAGGGAAACACGGACCTCAGAGAGATATGAAATCATTCTACTGAGCTTCAGGTCCTCAAGATCCTGCAGATTCTCGTTCGCAGTTTCCTGTTCCCAGGCAAGTTCTATGTCACTGTATTTTACATCACTCAATGGAAGCCACTCCTTTGCACAGTAGAAAGACTGCAGCAGACATTGGAAGCTCTACAACTTCATCCCCGTATGGACCGTATGTATCATCACTAATCCGGAATTTTGGAACCTTAACCTGCCCACCGGCAACTTTCAGCTTAAGCGTACCATCGGCAAAGGCAAGAGCGTCACCGAAGGGGTCGAAATCATCTACTTCATCACGAGTAAGCTCTGAAACAAGGAAGCCGGTCTTGCCATTGAGGCTTCCTATTAGACGGATGACTCTGTGAATGTCGTGAGTTACTGGCACATCAATCTCTCCGCCAAAAGCTATTGTGGATTTGGCTGCAATCTCTTGCCAAGATTTCACACCTATGCCTGGCACAGTGGTGATAATGGGCGGCTCTCGCTGGAGTCCCTTTATGGCAGCAGTCCTGTTCTTCTTCAGAAGTTTCGCCCATTGTTCTGTTCCAGGGTAGGCGTCGATGTTCCTGATGAATTCAACCATCGCATGGGCAGTTTTTCCAGCCCATCCGGGAAAGCTCCGGGACGAAACCCGAGGAATCCTGCCATCGGTCACAACTGCCTTTGTGCTGTCGAAACCCATTCCAGTTATGAAATGCACAATCTCGACACGCGCCTTCGAGCCCAATTTGTACACTCTTGGGTCATGCACTCTAATATGATATCCGCGATGACCGCTATAGTTCAATTGAATCAAGTCTGGGTTGATTCCTAAGTCGCGAACCAAGAATTCATCGCGCACCTTCAGCGTGTTCTTCTTTGCGGCATCAAGACACTTGTCACATATCCACTTTCGGCTGCTGAAACTCATACCATTACACTTTGGACAACCGGTCGTAGGGTTTCGTCCGGAACCTGTTTCGCCACAATCAGGATTATTGCACCTCCACGTGTCATGCTCATCCGCGCAGGGCGAGTTAAGATGATCAGCATCTATGTCAAAGACTAGTTCCGCTCCTTGCCACTCCTTCTCGTCCATGTGCCTAGCGACAGGTATCTCGTAAAACGCAGCAGAATGATACACGCTATGGGGTGCTAGTACAGCGAGTTCGGCAACTAGCGCCTCAGCAGTTCTAAACCCGTGATGCCGAGTCCAATTGTTAACGTGAATGTCGGAAGAGCCACAGTTTGGACACTTTGATATCCGAATGAATGAGTTCCCAGACCGTCCGCACCCTTTGCGTGTCGTGGATCCAGATTCGTCGCGTTCAATCCGTTCAATGCAACGCCAAGTATACGCCCAGCTCTCCATGCCGAATTCCCGAGTGTGAACCTTTGCAGGTATATCGACATTCTCGGGGTTGGCCCGATAGTGATTCTGGAATAACAGCTGCAAGAATTTCGTTTCTTGAGCTCGTCGCGGCATAATCCTGAAGCTCCACTTCTATGCATCATCTGTGCTTGTGATAGTACTGGTACTACCTTCGTTCCACACGAGGAGCAAGAATGAAGCTGATTCGTCCACCCTCTGCAATCGCGAACTCCATATGCATAGGCTTGTTTGTACTGAATTGGATGACAAGGCTATCACTGGTCATCGCCTTCGAGATTTCGGCGAGGTAGTTTAGGGCGTACATAGAGTTGGACTTGTTCTTCACATTAAGCTCGAACAATGATGATTCCTCATTGGGCTTCAATGTAACCTGAGCCTCCCCTGTGTCACTTTTACCGGTGAAAGTAAGTGATTTGTCATCAGCAGTAATTCTGATGTGACTCGAAACCACTCCAACATCCTTCACTGCCTGTTTGAAAGCGTCGGCAAACATTTCAGCTTTGACATCGAATGCAAGACTCGGTTTCTTCGTTCGATCATCAGGAGGTGTGAGCATCTGAAGCTTGAACTGTCTGTCTGCTTGGCCAAGCATCTTGATTTCAAACCACTTTTGAGCTTCATCAAGATTGAATTCAAGCTTGTCGTCGGCTGACATCCGCTTGCTGACCTTAACCAGCTCATCCATTCTCAAGCAGAGGTCATATTCTCCATCGCATTTGTACTCTTGAAAAACCCCGGCAGGCAATGTCAAATCCACCATGGCTGCCTTGGATGAGTCCAGCTGGCGCAATGACAGGCCGGTTTCAGACACTATGAAGTGCGCCTCTGTGAGAAGCGTGGCAAGAGCGTCTATAATCTGCTTCCATGTCTTGCTACTGTCAAGGGTTGCGTGAAACATGTCGATTACTCCTGTATCAACTACCTGTGATTCCTATTTGATGGTATGCTCATGGATGTTGAGTTCTGTCAATTCAGCTAGATCCATGAATGAAACTATGAGCTTCAACTCGTGCGGTTCAAGCAAACTAGAGCAATGATGGTGCCTACTTAAAGTGTACTCTTTCTTTGGAGTGGGGACCTTGCTGAAGTGCAATAGGCATGCTGCAATGGAGTATTTGCCTCTCGCTACGGGATTTCCTGCGGCCCTCATCATCTGGACAAAGCTTGATTGACCTTTTCTTCCAATTCTAGCGTTTCCTTGTAAAGCGCGATATCAAGTGAATCAACATTGTATGAGAGAGAAACAGCTAACCGGAGTTCGTTGCCATCTGAGGTCTTTTTCTCTGTGACATCGCCAATCAAGATGTACTTCTGCGCGATCTCAAGCGTGCCTTCAACAATAGCCCATATCGACGCTGCATTATCAACATCATCAAAAATGTCTTGTAACAGTGCAATCCCTGGCTGTGCCTCAACAACAATCCCCATGATTTTGATGGGATTCTCAGTATTCGCATTCAAGCTGCGTACTGTTACGAGTTTGGCGGGCTTGGCCCGTGGGTACTTCTCCTCAGTCAAGTTGTTTACACCACTGATTTAATTCTGAAAGGGATGAGCTAGGTTTGTTCATAGCTTAACCGCCATAGTTTCTCCAAGTGTGCTTGCATTTCGTGCAGCGATAAAACTCTGTTTCGCCCTCATCACCACGCCGCGTTTGAAGCGTCCAATAGTATGCAACGTTATTATCGCACTTTGGACACGCCGCCTTAATGGTTGGCATGGGAATGGAGTCCTCTTCGACTATGATTATCTTGTCCCGAGGGGTCTTTTCAATGTCTTGAGAAACTGTAAGACTCCCCCCGATTGTTTTTGTGTTTCCACAACTGCGGCATTTCAAAGCCCTAGTACCATCTTCCTCTGTCACAGGTACCATCATCGCGCTGCATTTTTCACAGAACTGCATGTTGAAGTGCCTCTTGTTCTTCGGGGGGAGTGAATGTTTCTCAATTAAGGATTGCTTTGCCAATCAAGATACGCGAATTCCATCATTATGGGATATATGAAGAGGGAAGATGATCTTGATTTTCTTCGAGAAGGGTTTGAAAAGCGCGAGCAGCGATTTCTCCCTCGCGTGTTCTACTAGTTGTGTCATCAATCTCAAGTAGTGGAACCAAAGTGGTGACTGCAACCTCTATTGTCATCACCCCTTTTAGCCAGAGAAAAGCCATAATGGCCTCATAGGCATCAGCTGCGCGGCCAATATCTGTCCTGCGACCC
>WTCK01000028.1 GCA_013138615.1 Candidatus Thorarchaeota archaeon
TATTAACAGACATCGCCTTCTCAACGCCATCCACTTGCCGCTTTTCTGCATCACCCCTAAGCTGCAATGCCAATTCGACTATCTGAGCAACACCGGTAGCCCCGATGGGGTGGCCTCTTGCTTTCAATCCCCCTGATGCATTGACTGGGAATTTGCCGTCGATTTCTGTTATGCCTTCCTCTATGGCTTTGCCTCCCTCTCCCTTCTTCACAATCCCTATGTCCTCTGTTAATATTATCTCACTGATTGTAAAGCTGTCGTGGAGTTCGAAAACATCAATGTCTTTGATTGCTAATCCCGCTTCCTTCAGAGCGCTTCTTGATGAACTGACAACTGCGCCCATGGTACAAATATCAGCTCGATCATGCAGTGCGAGAGTATCGCCGGCTTGTCGAGATGCCTCTATGTACACCGGTGTGTCAGTAAACTCCTTTGCTCTTTCTGCAGAACACATGACCAATCCTGCCGCACCATCGCTAATCGGTGAAGAATGGAGAACACGAATGGGATCCGCCAGCAGCCCCGACTTCATGACTACCTCAAGTGGAACCGGTCTCTGGAATTGAGCCCAAGGATTGTGTGCTGCATTCTTGTGATTCTTGACTGTCACCAGACTCATCTGTTCTTCAGTAGTACCGTACTCCTTCATATGGCGCCTTGCCATGAACGCGTAAAGCGCAGGAAAGGTTGCGCCGAACATGCCCTCCCATTCCCAGTCAGAAGCCACACTGATTGTCTCCATGGCCATAGACTGATTGACATCACTCATCTTCTCAGTGCCAAGCACAAGCATGATGTCATGTTGGCCAGACAGAATCGCCATGTACGCTTGACGTACTGCCGCTCCGCCACTGGCACATGCTGCTTCCACACTGTATGCGGGAAGGTCACCGAGGCCTCCCCAGTCAGCTGCTTGTGCACCCAAGTGCTCCTGTCCGGTAAACCGTCCAGCACTCATATTACCGATAATCAGGCCGTCAATATCTTTTCCTTTCACTTGAGCATCGAATATGGCGTACATTCCCGCTTCAAGCGATATCTCGGCTAAGCTCTTGTTCCAAAGCTCTCCGAACTTACTCATCCCTACACCAATAATAGCGACTTTCTTCCCCATAGTTTCCACCTCATCCGAGAGCCTTGAACTTCCTCCTGTACTTAGCGTAAGTCGCGTAATTGATGTACGTCTTCCTTTCAATATAGTCCTGAACTGTGGGTACTTCTCCGCGACGTTGAATAATCTCATCTTCTACGCGTATAGCAAATGAGTCACTCCCTGCCCCTGAACCATAGGCGACCATGAATATCTTTGAGCCTGGTTCTGCTATGTCAAGCACATTAGCCAAACCCATCATCGCAGAGCCGGAGTATGTGTTTCCAATTTGACGTACCACTAGGCTGTCCTCAAGCTTCTCTTTGGGCACACCGAGCTGCCTGCCCATTGCTACTGGGAACTTCCCGTTGGGGGAATGAAATACGAAGTAATCGTAATCGTCCACAGTTGTGTTCGTTGTCTTGAAGAGTGCGCGCGCCCCTTCTCCCACGTGACGGAAATATGCCGGTTCTCCTGTGAATCGTGCGCCATGGCTTGGAAATGCTTGTCCTTCTCTGCGCCAAAAATCCGGAGTGTCTGTCGTGAACGAACTAGTATGCTCAATGGTGGCGATTACTTTCTTATTGCCAACGAGTATCGCAACGCCTCCTGCGGCGGCAGAATACTCCAGGGCATCACCTGGGCGCCCTTGAGCTGTGTCCGAGCCAATGGCCAAACCGATTTTTACCATCTTAGACTTGACAAGCCCCATACATACCTGTATTGCTGCTGTTCCAGCCTTGCATGCGAACTCGAAGTCTGCACAGGTTATGTGTGGGGAACATCCTATCGCCTCAGATACCATAGTTCCTGTTGGCTTGACTGCATAAGGATGTGACTCAGAACCGACGTAGATTGCACCGATGTCTGTTGGGTCTATCTGTGCACGCTTGACAGCATTTCTTGCTGCCTCAACGCTTATGGTTGCGACATCTTCGTCAGGTCCTGGGACTGACTTCTCGAATACACCAAGGCCCTTGGCTAATCTTGCTCCGTCTTCGCCCCAGACGGCCGCGATCTTTTCGGTCTTGATTCTGTATCTGGGGATGTATACACCATAGCCGATAATGCCTACCATTCGTTTCTCTCCTTGCTTGATTCGGTAATTGTCGAATCACTGAACGGCACTCTTCGACGGGTCGGCTTGAAACCTCTTATCAAGGTTGTCGTCTGGCTTTTTGCTCTCGACGACTTCCGCCGAAGGCTAGTCCAGTTTTGTTGTGATGCCGTCCTACTTTTGAGCTTGCACGGTCTATATATCCCTAGCGACTCAATAATCGAAGCCTTGCGCGCTATGAAAATTATTCTCTAACCAGAGAACTCAATTTCACATCGAAATCGTAACTGTGCATAACATCGTTTTGAATCGGCATCTCGAGCTGTTTCGCGATGTAGTTCAAGACATCTTGCACTCTCAGGTCCAATTGCTTCTTGGTCAGATCTCGACATTCTGGTACATTTTCACCAATTGCCATATTCAACATCCTTGCCGCCCCAGAGCTGTACTGAGTGGCTTTCTTTGGAGCGCGAGCCAACTCGATGGGCAGGCCCAATTCAGTCGCCAGCTTTCGGAAGACAATCTTACGTTCAGGAGTTTTGCCCAATGCAATCTTGAAACTGGCCGGGATACTAAGTGCCAGTTTCACGAATTCGTAATCAAGATACGGGAACCAAACATCAACACCACAAGATGAGATTGCTCGTTCATCACGTTCTATGTTGGTCTTGTGTGTGACTGAAACCTCATCTCTGAGTTGGGCTTCGAGAGCCTGTTCACCTCTGTTCTCGTAGAGTTCAGTATGCCTTGCATACCCTCCAAACAATTCATCGGGCCCCTGCCCCGAAACTACGAGTGGTGTCCCCTGTCGCTTGGCTTCCCTTGCTGCAATGAAGAATGGGAGTGCGATCTCAATGTCCATCCTACGGGTGCACTCAGTGGCAAAGATAACTTCAGGTAGTAGATTCCACACTATTTTGTCACTCATTGGCACCTCGATAACATCAAGAGCCAGCAAGTTTGCGGCGTGTGGGATGACAGACGCGTCACGCGAACCCTTCGCATGGGTGCCAATCAGCACAGTATTCGAGCATTGCTTGCTCGCCAGCAGTCCAGCGAGAGAGCTGTCAACGCCACCTGAGAAGAGAACGGCACACTTTGCGCAATCTCTGAGCCTAGAGAATGAGCTGAGCAAGGTTTGCTTCAAGGACTGAATCAATTGCTCCTGAGGGACTCCTCTGACAGCAACGATTTCATCCATTGACAGACTCTTCTCAAGCGCGATGGTTCCTGTCCATGATACCCTCAATTCACAACCAGGATTCAGGGACTTCACATTACTAATGCCCCCCGCCCACAGGCTCTTCCTATCAGTAGCGAGTAAGACGGAGCCATCTACTCTGCCGTAATGAAATGGTCTAGTTCCATCAATGGATCTGAGTACTCTTAATCCTCCTGCGTTTACGACCATCACGATTGAATTGAACACATACGGTAGAGAATCCTTGTCAGAGGTTCTACTCTCAAGCAATTCTCGAATCCCCGCTTTCGGAGTAGCAGTCTCAATCATGGTCAATGATCCTGTCTGCACGTCAATTAGGTCCTCGATTTTCCTGTGTGTGAAAAGTGACAGCATCATATGAGAAGACGGAGGGAGCTCGGTTGCAGAAGGCATGACACCGATACCTGCTTCTGTACTTGTAACTATGAATCGTTCTTCTCTACCTCTATGGCTTGCAGATTTGGTCATCAAGTTGAAACGGCGCAGGCTATTCTCTGACGAAATGCCCCCTACTGCGCTCACAATGCCTGCCATCCTAATCAAGGCTCTCTTGAGTTATTCCCTTCACATATCACAATCCGAATAGCCAGTCGATATGAGTTGGATGAACGTTGAGCTTGGAACCGGATGTAGAGTCTATCTGAATAGACTGCTGATGTTTCAATCGCCTTTCGGAACATCCTCGAGGACAACCATCTGCACACCGGTTATGCCCTTGAGAAGTTTGTTAAGTTCTTCAACCGATATTGAAAGCTGCTGGGGTGTGAAGTAGCACTCATAAAAACAACGGTTTGCCGCTTGGCAAATTCCGCTAGTGAAGAGGATATCCTCAAGTCCCGCCTTCTCAAAGATCAATGTAAGTTCCTCAAGGAAGCTCTTACTTAGCTTCTCAATCTCCAGTCTAAGATAGAGAACTCTGTCACCGTCTACTGGATAGAGCTTCACATTCTTGTCTTTTATTACGAGAATCACGAGCCCATAGGAGTGACCGATTTTGCCAACAAATTCAACTGGCAGGGTGATGGCATTCCCCTCTTTTATCTCAAGAACGCGTGCTTGTGTCATGTTACCGTTGCTCAATGTTCATGCCTCCGGACTTAGGGATAGGGGCAGGAAGATGGCTCAGGATTATAATTCTTGCGGGCGACCGGATAAACACCCTAGTTTCCTCTTCGGAACCAGCTTCGTATCTCTTTTAGGACCCCTGTGTCCGGTTTCTCCACGCTACGAAGTGCCCATTGCTCCTTTGAAGGTCTGTAATACTCAAGGAATGCGACTCCTCCCTCTGACCGTAGCTTCTCCATTTCCTGTAGTTGCACCTGCAGCCACGCCTTCTTCGAAATTGGCATGCTTGCTGTCACGAGGTCGAAAAGTCCTGGTTGTAAATCGAATACCAGAGCCCTTTCGCTCATGTAATCGAGGATGCCTTCTGCAAGAGCAGTACTGATAGTATCACGATCAGTGAAGAAAGATGCTGCAACTGTCATATTCGGGAATTTCTCCGGAATGTTAAGAGCGAATCTACTGGAACGACGAAACTTTGTGAGATGAGTAGCTGCATCAAGAAACAGAATTGTTTCGGGTTTTCCTTCAAATGCATCCTCGGAGATTTCGATTTCAGTTCTGACTATTTCAACTTGCTTGTCGATTACGGTTTGAATGAG
>WTCK01000290.1 GCA_013138615.1 Candidatus Thorarchaeota archaeon
GCTTTGCATAATCCCGCAGATACTGTTGATTGGTGCAGTCATATCCATTGTTGAGATATTGAGCATTGGTTGGATCGACAATTTTGCCATCCCATTTGCCACTGCCCTGTTGATGTGGATTCTTCTATTCCCCGGACTGGTTATTTTCGGGATGTAGGCGTGGCGCTGCTTCAAGTCCAATCTGCTAATCTTGTTACTCCTGATTCACCAAGCTCGCAGACTAGTTTGAGCTCAGCGAGCATGCTTGACCACCCAATGCGATAGCCAATGACATCCTCTGGCTTTTCGAAACCATAATGATGAAGGGTTACAACAGTACTCTCATCAACTGGGTCAAATCGAATGTTGACACGCGTTTCTTTCTCATCTAGGTAAACCCAAGAGAATTCCAGCTCTCGGTCTTGCTCCACCTTGGTGAATACAACGGGCCCCTTACCTTCTGCCCACCAAGTGAAAATACCCGCATAACGAAGGTCAACCTTTGGTTTTTCCGCCCTAATGAAATGGCTCAGTTTCTCGGGGTTGGAGAAGGCATCAAAGGGCAACTGGGGGGGAGTGTTAATCCGCACACTGAGGCGCAAATCCGTAGGATCGTAACGAGTAGTGCTCAACGGTCTATAATTTGAATAGGCGAATCGGAGAGCGGGCGCACCAAGCTCCATCGCGGACTTCAGGTTTGCGAACATCACATTCCAATGCTCAGGAAGATAGAGATTTCTGGCTTCCTTCGGAATAGCACCATGCTTTACTTCCAAAATCGAGCCGCCATCGGACTTCGTGAGTCGTAGAACGAAAAGGGTGTCAACTCCCATAATCCTCCAGCTACACAGAATCGCCCTCTTATCCTTTAGCCTCTTAATCTCCCAGTAGTTGGCCATCTCGGGAATCGTTGGAGCATTCTTGCCCATGAAGCGTATGATGCCTCCTAGCTTGATGTCTGCTGTTATCTCATTGCCCAACCACTGAATCATCAAGAGCGGGTTTGTGAGTATTTCCCATACGTCTTCGACAGGTTTGTTGAGACGCACGGTCAAACGAATGACAGGAAGTACATCTTTTTTGGATTGCTCGCCCAAGTTCCTCTACCTCATCCAATTACGGAATGCAACAGTAATCTATAGGCTCCACCATATTAATGATTTCACATTGGAACCACAAATCAAATCATTAAGCACGATCGAGGAGTTAAGTCATCAAACGTTTCACGTGCTGTCCAATCGCATTAGGGTGACGACAGCTTCTCCATCAAGAACCACCTTATCCTCTTGATTGATGCAGACAGTTTTCAGCGTGAGGAATTCCTTTTCATCATTCTTGTGTGTGACCTCAACACGAGCAGTGATTCTATCACCAATTCGAACCGGTCGTCGAAACTTCATGCTCTGACTTATGTAGATAGTTCCAGGACCAGGAAGTTCCATCCCAATCACCGTGCTCACGTAGGTGGCGGTCAGAATTCCATGAGCGATTCGACCCTTGAACATCGTTGTCTTCGCCCAATCCTCATTGAAGTGAAGCGGGTTGTAATCGCCACTTACCTGACCAAACATCTCAATGTCCTCGGATGTAACTGTCCGTACATATTCTGCATGCTGTCCAATTCTGATGTCTTCGTACTTAGCTATTTCCATTCGATTTCCTCCTTATTCATGCAATATTGCCCCACCTAATTATCATGGCGCTCTCAGCTCCCGATGTTAGCGGCGACTAGCAAGATCGAACTGCCAATCCTGGAGTTTCGAGCCTGAGCTTTCTGAGTTCTTTGTGTATGATAGAAATGTTGCGGTCAGCAGGAGGCATTCTGGCAATGTATCTACGGATTCATAAAATAGATTCGCACAAAGTCAATTCATATGGTCAAAACAAATATACCTCGTTGGCCTAGGTTCAACAATCCTGTGTATAAGGTCCACCGAGCCAGAGTATGACGGGACGAAGGTCGGGGTCCACATGAGTGACAAACCTCCTTTGCGAGAAACGCCAACGGAAGGCGTAGATATCAGCGATGACATTCTTCGTTATCGTGCGCTAGTGGACTCGATGAATGAAGGATTCGCTGTAGTCGATAAAAAGAATGTCTTCTCATATGTCAACAAGCGATTCTCCGATATGCTCGGATACGCTCCTAGCGCAATGATAGGTTTCAAGTTGACCGATTTCCTTGATGCGAACAATACCAAGGTACTCAAAGCGAACGTGAAAAGAAGGAAAGAAGGTATATCATCTCAGTACGAGCTAGTGTGGACGTCTAAGACAGGTGAAGGGGTCCCCACGATTGTATCAGGTGCGCCTCTAATCGATCACAAAGACAGGCATAGGGGCTCGTTCGCAGTCATCCTTGACATGACAGCATTCAAGGAAGCTGAGGAAGCCCTTGCTCGCTCAGAAGCGAGGTACAAGACTCTGGTAGAGAAGCCGCTTCAAGGTGTCACCGTGATACAGAACAGTCGATACGCATACGTCAACCAAGCATTCGCTGACATGGTGGGTTATTCCGTTGATGAAATCCTAGAGATGACATCCGAAGAAGGATGGGGACTTGTCCATCCCGATGATAAGAGCAAGCTCCTAGAATATGCAGCGGACCGAAGGGAAGGAAGACCGACCCCTACACAATACGAGTACAGGTTCATCAAAAAAGATGGCGCGCTCCTATTTGTAGAGGCGTTCTCAAGCTTAATAGAATATGATGGAGAGCGTGCACTCGAAATACTGATAATCGACAGGACAGAGAGAGAAGAAGCAGAAGCAAAACAACGAGAAACAGAGAATCTCTACAGGGCTCTGATAGAAACCTCCCCGGACGCAATAACGCTAACTGATCTAGAGGGCAACATCATAATGGCCAATAAGCAGGCACTCAAGATGCATGGCTGCGAAACCGAAGATGAGCTGCTAGGCAAGGCCAGCATCGAGATGATTGCCCCAGGGGATAGAGAACTAGCCATTGCCAACCTCCAGAAGACATTGACTGAGGGGGCGATACGCGATGTTGAGTACAACATGATTCGCTATGACGGAACGGAATTCCCCGTGGAGATGAGCGCGTCTCTGCTTCGAGACTCCAATGGTCAACCAAAGGCGTTCATGGGCGTCCTTCGGGACATCACTAAGAGAAAGCATGCTGATTCTCAGCTAAAGACCTCCACTGACGCGCTGGGCAGGTCAGAGCTGAAGTATCGAACGCTGGCTGAACAATCCATGCAGGGCCTAACTATCCTTAACGATAACGGATTTGCCTACACAAACTCCGCATTCGCGGACCTAGTTGGTTACGAAGTTGAGGACCTTCTTGCAATGTCGCTGGAGCAGGCGTGGGATCTCATTCACCCTGATGACGTTGACCTCCTGAAGGAGAAGATGCCGGGTGGAAAAGAAGACAATCTCCAAACATCCAGTTTCGAGATACGACTCTTGAGAAAGGACGGAGAACTGCGCTGGGTAGAGAACTTCACTAATAGAGTGGAATACGAAGGAACGCCTGCGATTCAGACTGTATTCGTAGATGTTACTCATGCAAAGAAAGCGGAGAAAGACGTTCGGGCGGCGAAAGATATAGCGCACCTATATCAAGATCTCATGGGGCACGACATAACTAACCAGCTGCAAGTCATACTAAACAGCGCAACTCTGATGCGAAGCGCGACAGAAGACACTATCAAGGATTCATTCCTCGATATCATCGATGAAGCTGTTAGTAGATGCGCAAGATTGATTGGCGAGGCACGGGCAACAGAACAACTCATGGTCGTTCCGATGGAGGAAAAGTCCCTGAACTTGGCAGCCGCTGGTTGCATAAGGGCTATCTCAAGCCGAGTGAAAGCAGACTTCGACACTTCATTCAGTGCTCAAGATGCAATGATCAACGCAGATGAGTATCTTGAACTGTTGATTTCTAACCTACTGATGAACGCAGTGGAACACAATCCGAGAGAAGATAAGCGGGTATGGGTGAAACTGCAGGAGCAAGAGGACGCATTTGTACTCTCAATTGCTGATAATGGCCCGGGGATAACAAATGCTTCGAAGGCGGGTATCTTTGATATGTCACGCAGATTTGGAGGCTTAGGTCTTCACCAATCCAAGCAAATTACTGACAAGTACGGCGGCGAAATAACAGTCGTCGATCGTGTAGCTGGAGACCATAGCCAAGGTACCAAGTTCAAAATCCGGTTTCCAAGGCCAAGGAGAAAGTCCAACAAAAGCTCCTGAAATAGCCTGGCCACTAACGGACTAAAAGAATTGAGCGTACCTGATCTACCTGTTGCGAAGTTAGTCCCACCTCTTGCTGAAGATAATCTGTGGCTCCACCCATCCGCTGTACCTCAGCAACTAACTGTTTGATGTTTGCTGCTTTAGCCCCCGGCGATAGCATGTAATCTCGTACGATAGTTTCATTGCTGAAGCCCAGGAGGTCGAGAAGAAGAGCAGCGATCACGCCAGCCCTATCGCGTCCTGCAAAACAGTGGAAGAGAACTGGATAGCTCTCGCGAGCCTGTAAAATGCTGAATACCCGGGATATGCCAGTTTTGCATTCTTGGAAGATGTGATTAAGTGGATTCATGTAGTCAGAATAGTCATCATCGGGTCGCCTAATAGATGTGAACGAATCTATTGGCACGGACATGACTTCAAAACGCGAGAGCACGGCCTCACTGTAGTAATGCTCACTCTTCTCTTCATCAGTGCGAAGGTCGATTATCGTTTTGATTCCATGAGCCTGCAGTATGCGGATCATCTCGGGCTCCTCTTGAAACAAAGGCAGTGCGGATCTGTAGACAAGATTTGGGTGAAGAGCGGGTCCATTCACTTCCTCATAATCAAGGGAGCGCATGTTGTATAGCATGGAATCACTGTTCATTATTCTCATCTCTTGGCATGCCTGCAGATTTACTAGTTGACCACTAGCTCGATTTCAGCATCACTTTTGGCCCCGATGCCAATCTCAACTGCATGAGCAATTTGAGGGAGTTCCCAGACGTTTCGGTCCAGTCGATTCTTTGTTCCGTAGCCCTGAAGAATCCTCACACCCTCAACATCTATGGAAACCATATCTCCACTCGCGAGGATGAAACCAGAGCACTCCAACTGCCCACTCATGGGTCCACCTGTCACGAAACACTTCCGTGCGTCCATGACTATTAGAGATGGCTGGAAGTACGAGGCGAGGTCAACAACCTTCTGCTCTAATCGCCGTGCGTGCATCCTAAGTCGCTCCTTATGCTTTATCCAGCCCACAAAGAGCTTCATGCTCGCAGTAAACCGCGCAAGCCTATGTGTCTTGAGACACGGAGCGAGCACAAGCTTTCCAAGGTCAAGTAGCGGCTTTCCGATTGAGCCTTTCTTCAGGAATTTGCCTCGAGGAAATTCAACCTTCACCCATTCATTCTCATCAAGGAATATCAGCTCAGCATCGAGGGCATCGGCTACTTCGTTGAAACCAATTTTCTTAGCTACTTCTCGCGTTGACACTCTCAGAGTTGAACTGTCAATGATTCGAATCTTCTCGGCTCCGGCCTCCAGAAGAAGCTCACCTAGAGCTCTGATGAATTCTGGGTCGCTTGATGCGGGATATGGGTCAGCGGTGTTGAAATTCGGCTTGATGGTCACCGTGTCACCATCTTCGATAACTTCCTCGAAACCTCCGATGAGTTCCACAGCTCGCTTGATGTCACTCTTCAACCCACCACTAATGGGGGTCTTGCTCACTAGAAAACGACCGTCTTTGGTGTAGGGTGTAGCGGATGCCATAGTGCGAAAAAGATGTTTTGACTGTCAAATACTCTTCCATGTAGGAGTTCTCGCAAACACAGAAGGAATCGCAATTGGGGATGGCTATCTACTAAGTGACACGTGAGATGAAGTGATAATCACGCGCCCAAAATAACGAGAATGACTCCCGCAATTGTGGCCACAACGCCGAGCATTGCAACTCTTGTGATCCGTTCCTTCAGGAAGACAATCGATATCGGCAGCGCGAAGAGTGGGGATAGAGAACCTAGAACCGAGGTGACTGCGGCACCCACAAACTTTATCGTGGAAACGTAGAGAAGCGAGCCCAAACCCATTCCAAGCAATCCTGCAATAGATATTATCTTCACAGTCCGTTGAGGAGGTGTCGGCATCCCGCGATGCTTGGCGATGAGGAACATCGGGATGAATGCGACTGATCCGAAAGCCACTCTAACGAAGTTTGCGTCAATGGGACTGACATCTTCAACTCCCACTTGTAGGAGGATAGCTCCTATCGCAAAGAATATGGCAACTAGAAGAGCTAATCCTACGCCGACTTTATCGAACTTGCGCTTGACTGAGTGGTCTTCATCATGCCCCTGTTCCTTTGAAACGAGGATGACTCCTATTACAGTCAATAAGATGCCAGCAGATCTGGACAGCAGGGGTTCTTCAAAGCCAACTGCAATGGCTAGTAGATAGGTGAAGATTGGAAATGACATCGCAATTGGAAATGCATAGGATACACCGATTCTCTCTTGCGCCGTGATATAGAAGTAATCACCTAGCACAGCACCGAAAATCACTGATAAGATAAGGTATGCCAGCGCTTCCTGAGGAATGAAGAACGGCTCAGAACGAATAGGGAGAACAACCAACGCGGTCATGAAAGCCAATGCCACCCACATCTTAATCGAACTGATTGCCATAGGCCGAATAGAATCGCTCTGCGACCTGTAGACAACGACAGATACTGCATAGATGGCCGTTGCTAGTAGACCTGTCGCTACTCCCATCATCATCTCGGGGGTGACTTGCATTGTAGAGATTCAGGCTGCTACTCGCACCTAATATATTATCGGAGTGCACGCTTCTAGTCGATCCAACTTGGTTATTTGGTAGTTGATTAACCGTCCTCGGAAATGCTTATATCGAACTGCAAAAGGAAGAAACTTCGGTGTTCGTGATGAAATCTAGGGAATGACATCCCACTCTGCATTTTCGTTCCGAGTTGACCAGAAGCTCGGCAGTGCCGAGGAACGATGTCTTATTGGAAAAGGTCAACACATTGTGTCCAACGAACATCCCGAACTTCAACTCGATTATTCGTTGAGGAGGTAATGACACTGACAGTCAATGCCGTAGAAATTGAGAACTTAACAAAGACGTTCATCAGCATCCGAAGAAGAGCCATAGTAATCCCCGTTGAGAAGAAGCGGGTAGAGGCTCTAAAGGGCATTTCACTGGATATTCCGCATGGCAAAGTCTTCGGTTTGCTTGGGCCCAACGGAGCGGGGAAGACAACTTTGGTCAAGTGTCTAGCAACTCTGGTCCTCCCAACGTCTGGAACAGCTCGCATTAACGGATACGACATCTTGCAAGAATCAACCCACGCTCGCGCATCAATGGGAGTCTGCCAAGGCAATGAGCGGAGTATCTACTGGAAACTCTCAGCAAGGGAGAATATGATCTTCTTCGCAAAGCTGTACAGAATGCCGCACAATGAAGCAAAGGAGAGAGCTGATGAGCTACTCGGGAGGATGGAACTCCTTGAGAAGGCTGACGAGAAGGCGGAGAAATTGAGCCATGGAATGCGCATGAAAATCGTATTCGCAAGGGCACTGATTCACGACCCTCCGGTACTTCTCTTTGACGAACCCACACAAGGACTTGACCCAACGTTCGCAACAGACCTGAGGAAGTACATCCGCGAGAAACTCAGCGATAAAACAATCCTATTGACTACGCACTACATGCATGAGGCTGATTTGCTTTGTGATAAGATTGCTCTCATCAACGAAGGCGAGATCAAGAGTTTCGACACACCCAAGGCCCTCAAGAAAGCGGTCCGCGACTACGACAGCCTGCACATAAGAGTTGAAGGCAAACCGGACATTGAAACAATCAAGAAGATGGACAGTGTGATGTCTGCGGCTATTAGTTCGAAGGATGGCCACGCAGAGATCGTTGCCACTTCACACGATGGATACGAGCTAGCTCATCGTTTGCTAAACCATCTTCACGAGTTACCGGGGGTCCGAGTCGAGCACTTTGAGGTAAAGGAGCCTACACTAGACGACGTTTTTCTTCAGCTAACGGGTCGGAGGATTGAGGATTGACAATAGCTGACACCATCAGTGAGGAAACTCCACGTGCAGGCAGCCTCTATCTCGATTCATTCAAACCCAGGCTGATGGACTGGACAGCCGCACGCGTATTTGCGGCCAAGAATCTAAGAATAGCAATGAGGTACCCGGCCAACTTCATTATATGGGGAGTGATGCCGCTTCTCTGGCTGGCACCTTATATGCTGATGATGACAGCGTTAGGCGGGCCTGGCACAAGCACATCCTTCACAGAGATATCAGGCTTCGATAATTTCGTCAAGTTCGCAATCATTGGCTGGTTTGTATTTCAATACGTCGAAGCTAGTATCTGGTCAGTGGGGAATAGCTTCCGCCACGAGCAATTTTCTGGAACACTAGAGCCATTGTTCGTAACGCCGGTGCCAAGAATCAGTATCCTGATTGGCGCAGCTCTCTCAGACACGGTTCAGACTTCAATCTCAGCCATTGTATTGCTGACGACCGCGTCTTTCCTGTTTGGGGTTTCCTATGCGCTAACGGCTATCGCTCCAATCATAGTACTACTGCTAATGATGATACTTGCCCTGTATGGATTCGGGTTCATGGTAGCAGGAATGATCCTTGTCTTCAAGGACCCCAGCGTGTTAACCCAATTTGTGGGCACGGCGCTATTCACGGTCTCGCCGGTGAACTACCCGCTTCAGGCATTGCCTATTCAAGCAAGATACGTTGCATATCTGGTTCCATCAACGATTGCCATCATCATCATACGAGAACTGGCGATTACTGGCGTATTCGAGATTGGTCAGTTCCTATCAGCGGCGGCAGGGCTTGGCACTACAATTCTGTTCTTCTGGCTTGTCGGAATCGCTTCCTTCAGGTATGCAGAACGTTGGACCAAGAATCGCGGTAGTATGGGAGGATTCTAGGATATGAGCGACGACAAAGACAGCATCTTCCAGAAGATGTGGAAACGTGAAGGCTTCATGGCAGAGTTACGAGCGATCAATGCCATTGCAATCAAGCAGTGGAAAGTGGAATTCAGCTACCCTCTAAGTGTGCTGTGGTTCATCGTTATGCCGTTCCTTTGGTTCATTCCCATGCTTATTGCTGGCCAAGCTGTTGTTGGTGGCTCAGAGTCTGCAGTACTAGGGGAGCTTGTTGGCACGACTGATTGGCTAAGTTACATAGCTATTGGGACAGCATTCACAGGACTAGCGATGAGCATGTTCTGGGGAACCGGAATGTCATTTAGAAGAGAACAGAGTGTTGGCACTCTAGAAACCCTCATGACAACGCCCATGAAGAGGAGCACTCTTGTCTGGGGAAGCATGATGCATAACCTTCAGCACGGAGGTCTCGGTGTAATCCTCCAGCTTGTGGCCGCAGTACTGTTCTTCGGTGTGACGATAAATGCGTGGGGCATTTTGCCCGCTCTTGCAGTTGTGGCGCTCTCGATATTGGCCTTGCAGGGCATAGTGTTCGCTCTGACTTGCGTTGTGCTCTTGGCAAAACAGGGCTGGATGATCATTGAATTCATATCGAGTGCACTGATGCTAGTGGCGCCTATGGCGTATCCCATCGCAGTTCTTCATCCGATGCTCCAATATGTTTCAGTTGCATCGCCCCTTACATGGACTGTGGAATCCTTCAGAGGCTTCCTGATGTATGGATTTGCTGCACCGGGGATTGTGACCGCAATTGTTGCACTTCTGATACTCGATGTGGTATACATAGTTGTGGGAATCCTGATGTTCAGATACACCGAGCGGTATGTACGAAGGAAAGGAGCCCTCTCTCAGTTTTAGAAATCCAAACACAGCGCTGGTGACAATCTCCGATGTTCATGTAGTGGACCTTAAATGCAAAGTTGCTCTGCGAAGAGAGCTATGACGGAACCGGGAATAATCCGCGAATTAGACTGGAACCTAGCCCCATCAGAAATTCAGTCCACTGCAGATGCTGCAATATCAGAAGCAAAGGAAAGCTTGGACAAAATCGCTCAAGCATCTACTGACGTAGATAGTATCGCACCTCTACAAAGCTTCGAGGAAGTACTAGCAACATTGTCTGAGAAGATTTCACCTCTTATGTTCTTGAAGAATGTGTCCACAGACAAGGATCAACGGGATGCTTGTACCGAGGTTGAAAAGCAGGGAGAGAAATTCATTAACGAAATATGGGGTCGAAAGGACATCTACGAAGTTATCGAGCGGCTTGAGCCACTGACTGACTCTCTCAATCCTGAAGAAAAAACACTGCTTGTGAAGACGCTCGATGAGTTTCGACACCGCGGTGCAGCTCTTGACAACGAGAGTCGTATGGAATTCCTTGAGATTGCCAACAATATCACGGTGCTCGAGTCCGATTTCGATAGGGTTCTCAGTGAGATAACCACCAAAGTGCTGTGCACGGAGGAGGAACTTAACGGGGTCCCACCCGACATTTACAAGAGTCTGGAGAAGGAAGGTGATGCGTATCTATTGCCACTTGACAACCCGGTTTCCATTCCCGTCATCAAGTACGCCAAGAATCCTGACACAAGGAAGAGATTGCAAATTGCTCGTGCACGAAGAGGAGGCAAAGAGAATAGTGAACGGCTCCAGGATACAATTGCTCTGAGAGACAGACAAGCCAAGCTGCTGGGGCATTCAAACTTCGCAGAGTATCAAATAAGGCGAAGAATGGCAAAAACCCCGAATCGCGTGTATGAACTCATGAACGATTTGAAGGATAAGCTCACACCGCTCAGCGAGAAGGAGTTTGAGGTTCTAAAAGAACTCAAGTCAAAAGAGCAGGGAATCCCTCTGTCAGAAGTTGTCATTGAAAGCTGGGACCTCTTTTACTACCATGAAATGTTAATGAGAGAGAAGTATGCCGTAGACCAGAACGAGATTAAGAAGTACTTCCCTGTTCAATCTGTCATAGAAGGGGTGCTAGATGTTTACCAGAAGGTTCTAAGTCTCGAGTTCGAAGAACAAAAAGAACCCAATGTCTGGCATGAAGATGTACGAGGTTTTCGCGTAGTCGACAAGGTTTCTGGAGACCTAATGGGAGTATTCTATTTGGATCTCTTTCCAAGAGAAGGCAAGTTCAAGCATTACGCGGTTTCTAGTTTTCTCAACCGACGCGTCAAAGACGGAAAATGCCTTTTGCCAATATGCTCCATGATGGCAAACTTTCAGAAACCAACCAAGAGTCAACCGTCTCTCCTGAACCATTCAGAAGTGGTGACCTTCTTCCACGAGTTCGGTCATTTGATGCATGCTATCACAAACAAAGCTAACTACGCAAGATTCGGTTTGGGTGGAGTCCTTCGGGATTTCATAGAAGTTCCCTCACAGATGCTTGAGAATTGGGCGTGGAAAGAGGAGGTACTGACACTCCTTTCAGGGCATTTTGAGGATAGCAAGAAGAAACTCCCGTCAGAGCTGTTGAAACGGATGATTAAAGCAAAACTACTGGATATCGGTTCTTTTCAACTCAGACAGGTTTTCTTCTCATTGATAGACCTCAAGTACCATACTGAAGGAGATGTGGATACAACAACGGAGTATATCAAACTCTTCAAGAAAATCACCAGAATTGAGATACCTGATGATACTACCCCCGCTG
>WTCK01000270.1 GCA_013138615.1 Candidatus Thorarchaeota archaeon
ATAGTTGAAAGGGAACCGGATGAATTCGCACTGACTATTGCAGTTGGGGGAACAACGGTGGGCTATACTATGGCCGAGATTCTTGCTCTCTCGTCAACCACTGGAGAGGGAGGATACAAGAATCGACACGGCACTCTCACAGGACCTAACAACTACACAGGTGTGGCAATTTACAGCCTGTTAAGATGGGTCAGCAATCTCCCAGAGTCCTACGAGATTAGCGTACTAACCAGTGATGGCATTGTTCCACTAATCAACCAAAGCGTAGTGGAAGGAACACTCATTGGATACAACTCCACAACGGGCATCTCTGTTGGTCAAGTCAATTGCACAATGATTCTAGCTTACGATATCAACGGGGAGGGCTTGGGAGAAGATGGTCCGCTGAGGTTTGCATTCCTAAATGTGGACGAATACTTCACGACAAGCACGCTCTGGATCAAATCTGTTGTCAAGATAACAGTGAACGCATTGTAAAACGAAAATTGCTACAAGAACAACGTTTTTCTTAGGAATAATTCGCGCAGAACATAGACATAGTCTAGCCGGGGGAAAACCATTGAACAAACCTATTCAAGAATGTCAAGACTCAGGCACCATTCTTGATGAGGCAGCCGGCTATATTGAGAATGCTCAGTATCAACAAGCTATTGTCACCCTGGAACAAGGACTTACAATTGACCCCAATAACAAACCCATGTGGGAGGGCGTCTTTGCCTGCAATCTTGAATTGAAGAGGCCAGACAAGGCGATTGAAGCCCTGGAGCACATCATTCGTATCGAGCCCAACTCTCAGATTGCATGGGGTGAGAAAGGGTTCCTACATCTACTCCTTAATGAGAGTAGCAAGGGTGTGGATGCCTTGCACAGAAGCCTTCATCTTAACCCTAGAAATGGTCGTGACTGGCATCTATTGGCTGCAGCTTTCATGACTAATGAGCTATGGGAAGATGCGTTAGATGCGCTTGCCAAGGCACTTTCCTTAGAACCTAACTCAGCAATGGGCTGGCACAATTGTGCGATATGCTATTTCATCCTTGAGAATTTCGAAGCTGCACTTACCGCAGCAGATTACGCCCTTGCACTTGATCCAACACTTGAGGACGACACATTAGATTGGATAGACATCGTGCGTCAAGCTATGTTAGGTTTCGATGACGATTCCGATATCGAGTCCGATGCTGGGTAGTATGTGCACGATGGATTCCTTCTTGCTCTGGATTATCAAATTGAAACGGATTAAGGGAGGAACTCAAGCCCTACTTTTTCTCAGCACGAGCTGCACCATTGAGTGAGGCTACACTCTCAATCTCATTCTGGATTGACCGGGTTTCTTCTTTCAGTCGGTGATGTTTCGCAGATTCTAATGCCTCTTCAAGGGCAGTGGTCAATCGCTCTAATTCTTTCTGACGCTTCGCGTGATCAGAGATGGCCAGCATGGCATTTCGATTCTTCGGCATCATTCTAAGTAGACCATGGATAGCCGCCAGAGCGTCTTCCCTGCTGGATAACACCGCTTCCTGTTCGTCGTCCGAGGCCGATATAATGCGACCTATTTGCTCATGGAGTCGTTTGTGCTTGTCGAGAGCATTCTTTAGAATCTCCAGGACCTCACTATCTGACTCCGCATTGGCAAGTTGATTTTCAAGTTGCTTGATAGTTCGTTCAAGGAAATCGCTTCTCTCGGGCAGACTAGTTCTTCGCTGCTCCATCCAGCGCCACTCATTCTCCATGCCGTGAATAAGAGCAACTGCTTGATTCACTTTGCGCTCATAGGTTGCGAGTTTCTCCTTGGCTGCTTCAAGATCAGATTGCAGAATATCAGTGAGGTATGTTAGCTGATAGCTTAGCATGTCGTCAGCATTATCCTCGGAGAGCGTGCGTGCTTCTCCAATGACGGATTCAGCAGAACTCCAAAGAGAAGCAACCTCCGCTTCATCCTTCAAGGTTTGCCCCTTGAATTCAAGCTCATCTGATATCTGTTCAATCTCCTTGCTGATGGATTGAATCTCTTCAATACTAGACCATAGTGATGCTTTGCTCCGTCTGCTGCTGATTTCTCGTGTCATCTTCTCGCGTTCCTCAGGAACGACTTCAAGGGCATGAACGTTGTCGATGAGAACCTTTAATGCAGAGTCATACTCCTCCATAGCCTCGGAGAAGCGTCGCTCCTGCAAAAGATTGTCGCCTTGGCGTTGACAACTCAGCACGGACTCTAGCACATCATAGGGCGATGTCTTGAGTAGGTGTTCATCTTGAATTCGATCATCAGCATTGCTTAAATCAAGTCCTTGACCTTCAAGAGAGATACCCATAACCGACAATCCTTCCGAAGATGTGACGTATATCAGGTCATGGTCAGCTGCGACCTTTCCATACTTGACCCCTTTCTTCCTGATTTGACCTAGTTGAATACTGTTCTTCAAATCCCAAATGGTCAAAGCCCCTTCATCTGAAGATGTAACGAGATAGAGATCATTGGCCCATAGTGCGACCAAAGCTTCTCCAGTCTTTGATTCCAGTGTTCGAACTAGATTCCACCCGGCACGACCCCAGAGATTCACATCACCCGAATCTAACCCCACCATCACAAACTCGGAGTTACCCATCACGGCAGTGCCACGGTCGTCCTTGCCAAGAACAGCGAGTTCTGCTGGTGCGGCATCAATACCGCGGCTCCAGACGATTGGAGATTCCTTCTTAGTCCCGGAGCATATTACGCTACCATCAGACCATATCATTGTTATTTCAGACTTATGCAGTTGCCAGCTTGAGGT
>WTCK01000278.1 GCA_013138615.1 Candidatus Thorarchaeota archaeon
TTCTTCATCACCAAGATCAACAAGTAACGTACCATCTGCTTTACCGACAGCTACTGCTGGCACCAGGCTCCTCATAGGAATACCTGCATCTGCTAAAGCAAGAGATGCTGCATTGATAGCTGCACAACGGGTTCCACCATCCGCTTGGATGACTATAATGTGAACGTCAACTACAGCTTTTGGAAATTCTTCAAGGAATAGTGCAGGTTTGAGAGCATTTGCGATGACCATTGAAATCTCCCTTTCCCTCCGTGAGGGAGCAGGTCTCTTTCTGTCAGGTACTGAAAATGTAGCCATTCTGTAGACTACTCTAAGATATGCTCTATCATTGAGAGTCAAATGTCTTGGATGTAACTCTCTAGGTCCATAGACTCCTGCAATGATGTATGTCTTTCCTTGTCTGATTGATGCAGAACCATTAGCCTGCTTCAACAAACCAACCTTTAGCTCAATTGGTCTAAGTTCATCGGGTCTTCGACCATCTATCCTTAAGCCCTCTGGACTAATTAGAAAATCGGGCTTTACTTCTGGACTCATTACTTATTCACTTCCTCTGTTTCTGGTTTATCATCTGCTTCAATTTCTACGTCAGTCGAAACTTCAGGTTCTGGTTTTTCTTCAACTACTTCTTCTGTTTCATCTGCCGCTTCAGGTTGTGGCTCTGATTCAGCTTCTGGTTCAACCTCTGGTTTTGGCTCAGTAACCTCACTAACTTCGGTTTCAGGCTCAGGAGCCGGTTCTTCTTTATCTACAGTTTCAATTTCCGTACTTGGTTCTTCAGAAGGCTCTGAATCTTTCAGTTTTGCAACATCTTCTGCAAGCATTTTACTAATCCTATCAGTTAGATTAGATGTGTGTGCCTGAGCTTCAATCATCCTGAAAGCTTTGATTGCCAACCTTACTCTTGCAATATCTGGAGATTTAATCCAAATACGTCCATTTTGACCTACAACAGAATCAATTTTCAAATGATCATTAATCATGTTGATCATTGATCCACTTCTACCAATGATACGGGGTATCTTTGCAGGACTAACTTCAAGAATCATTCCACCTTCTAAGACTTCTAGGCCTCTCTCCCTCATCGAAAGGAATGGACCACTCTGTCTGTCATAAGCGGAAATCTCTGCAGAGACTACATCACCTATATCCATGTATTCTGAGATATCATCGGAGTAAGGTCTTCTCAATGCATTGTTCGCATGAAGCGATGCACCATAAGGACCACCGATATCAATCTTCCAATTATTCCCAGCCACGATTTTAATTGTACCAATGACTAGGTCACCTTCCTTTGGGATGTAGGCACCGTCAAGTGCAACAACTCTAACGGTGTTACCTTTGAGCTCAGCCAACCCCATAAGTGAGGAATATATTTTTCCGCCCTCATCGTAGGTACCATTTGATGGGCGATACCTGCCTTCTGCAAGTAATTGCCCTGGAACTACGACCTCGCGTTTTTGAAAGTATACTGCCAATTATTTGTTCCCTTCTATAATATCTTTTCAATTTTCAATTCTTAATGTCTAGGGATCTAATTATCTAACGACCTCTATTCTGATCTGCCCTTTCGTGAGTTTATTCAGCTCGTCATAGAGCTCTTGCCTCTTCTGTGCAGGAAGCTCAACCAAGCCACTCCATGAACCATCTAAATTCCAAGATTCAGTTTTGATAACTCCAGCATTAGCAACTAGATTGTATCCTTTACCAGCATATGTGGCGGGGATTGTTATCTGTAATTTTACACTCTCAAAGGAAATTGGGATGATTACTCTAAGAGATTTAACAACAGTTGGAATTTGGTCATCTACACTGATGAATGGTTCAATACGAATCTTAGCCTCTTCCATTGCTTGTCGAATGCGATCTGGAGGATGAGGGTGGCCTGTTTGAGGGTTCATTGCGCGTTTTGAAATATGCTGTATGATTGTTTCGGTCTTCTCCTCAACAAGCTGTACGCGCTGTTCATGTGTGAGTCGAAACTCTCCTTGTTTGATTATTTCCGGGGCAATGTCAAAAACATCACCTGAACCGAAAGCATCCTTAACCAAGCTGTCTGTAGCGCGCTCTCCTCTTTTAGCATCCTCATATATTTCAAATGATTTGAGAATATCCTGGATTGGAATATCTTCACCTCGTCGATAGTTGAATGCCAAATCTGTGTCGACAAAAATCTCGAATCGAAGATGGCCTTTCTTTATACCAACAATAACTGCGTCAATATCAACCCATTTCTCACCGGATTTTTTTCCACCCATCATATGATATCAGCTCCTATGCCGTCTTACTGGGTTTGGGGGGGTTAATGAATCCCTCAATCTCAGTTCGTGTAAGTTTCTGGAATTTTCTTGTATCCAAAGGAATTTTCGCGATTTCAACATTGTCAGCAGTGAAGTCTGTATCACTAGCTTCACGAAGTGCTCCTAAGGCAATTTCAATAGCTTCAGAGAGTGACTTGTTTCTTGTATAGTGCTTCTCAAGATATTCTCCAGCTCTTGCAGTGCCTTTTCCTATTATTGCTGCAAGGAATCCCCAATATGTTCCGACAGGATCAGTAACAAAGAGTCGAGGTGTATTGTCATGGTCAACAGACCCAATAATCATCGCAACACCATAGGGTCGCGCACCACCACCCTGTGTAAATTCAGCTTTCTTGTTACAGATATGTTCAGCAA
>WTCK01000113.1 GCA_013138615.1 Candidatus Thorarchaeota archaeon
ATGATGATAGCGAAATAGCCGAGGCGAGGGTTCGGATCCATGTCAAAAGGATGCGCCGCGCGCTCAGCTCGTCGGAGAGCGAGCTCATAGACTACATCAGACTGAATGTTCCGAGTTTTAGGAACCCCATGAAGCAGCTTCTGCGCACCAAGGGGCCTGAACTTGTAATGCTCAGCCTGAGAATCATTGAATCGACTGTTCAGTAAGCCTGCTTAGCCTGAATGATGGATATTTCAAACAGGAAATCACACTCTATTCGACTACTGACCCACAAGATCGACATCTGGGAACGCCATGGTCGGCATAACATATCTTGAGTTCGTTTGAAGATCAGCGCCAAGGATTATCTCCTTCATCAAGGAGCCATAAGGAAATGCTGAGGAAACAGGAGTGTCGCTATCAGACGTAGAGCGTGCCCTTCATGACTGTGACCCCAACTCCACTGACCTTCACCTGCTCAATACCCTCAGTATCACCCTTCACCTCAACAAACACCTTTCCTGGACGTTCCATGTAATGACCTTGTTCGATGACGATGCTTGTTACTGGATATGTAGGAGCCATTAGACCGTGACGTATCATGTAGCTTCAGAGGCATCCTGCAGGAGCACCAGAAACTGGATCTTCTGGGACGCCAAGAGCAGGAATGAAGACACGCGCTTGTGCATCAGACGTCGGCTTGCGCACATCCCTTGTGAACACACAGAGTCCCACAAAGTTGCCTTTCTCACACAATTCCACTAGTGACTGCCAGTCCGGAGAAATCCTGTCAAGGGACTTCTGTGAGGATAATGGAATCATGAGATAGGGAGTTCCTGTGCTGACGGTTTCAACTGGGTGTGGTGACATGATGTCAGCCAAGGAGAGGCCCAGAGCCTTGGCGTAATCCTTGGGATCGTAACTTGCAAGAAACTCCGGCTGAGAATGCGTAATCTGAACTTCATGGACACCAGTCGCTACGTTCTTGACAATCTCTACTGGCAGCAATCCGCAGTTCGTTTCCAGATTGAATAGGGTCACTTCGTTGACCACCTCAACAAGACCCTCCTCGACTAAGACGTGGAAAGCAGCAATCGTGGGATGTCCTGAGAATTCAATCTCACCTTTGGGAGTCATGTACCTTAATCGAAAATCAGCGATACGAGACTTGGATACAAACACGGTTTCTCTAACATTCATCTCTCTTGCGATCTTGGTCATCGTTTCTGCACTCACTCGGTCGGCTCCAAGCACGACTGCTGCAGGATTTCCTTCGTATCGAACATCTGTGAAGACGTCGACCTGTACAACTTGAAGTTCACGGTGTCGGTTCATGTTCTCACGGCTTGGAAGCTATAGTGCTCCCGCGCTAATTAACAATCGCATGTGGTAATTATTGCGGAAAGAAAAATGAGAAGGTGGCGGTCGTCTGGGTAATCGTGGTAGGAGGGGGGAGTTTCGTAATTGAGGGCATGTAACGAAAAACTAGCCCAAATGACCGCCTTTGCTTTACTAGTCATAGCAGGATATCACCCTCGAGTCCTACCATGTCCAAAACATTCTGCAACCTGCCGTCTTATTAAACCTTCCGTTCGTTGAACTTCAATTCTCGCGAGAAATTGAGTTTAATTCAAGTTTAATAATAGGGAGTAAAAAGAAGGAGAAGCCCCCCAAGAGGGAGGCTGACCGTGTTTTCTGCAGTGGTTTTACATCACGCACCGGTGTACGGTTTGGAGAAACTGTCTTCCTCGACTTGTGTGGGCCTGTGACCAGCTCGCCATTCCTTGACAGGTACCGAGAACTTCTTTTCCACTCGTGACCTGTGAATTGTATTCATCGTGCAGAACGGGATGATCCTGCCGTCGGGCACAGCGTAGTTGATGTCGCAATGCTGTACACGCTCCAAGTCCAAATTATAGGGGTCCTGGAAGTGCATCATTCCAATCATGATTATCCTCTTCATGAATTCTGAAAGGCTCTCATAATCGCCTGTCTTCAAGAATAGGGTCACGAGCCCCTTGAGCATGCCCTTATCTTTGACATGACGAAGACCAGCTGCAATCTTGGCCTTGGCCCGCTTGCTAGCGCCTTTCTTCTTATCCGCATAGATATTTGAAATGTCCACGAATAGATCGATGAACTTGTCAATATCAATCAGGTCAGTAATGGGTCTGTAGCTCCCGTCATCGTCGATATAGATGAAGGTGGACATTCCACAAGCGAAGTGTGTACCGAGTTCAAGGCGGGGGCTACCCTTTATGAAACCCAGTCCGCGACCTAGAGGCATCATCGAAGGCACAGTGAACCATTCTGAAGCGGGTATCCGACCTTCGGTTTGTTCCTCTATTAACTTGATGACATCGGGTATTGTTATTCGCATCTCCTTGCGCGCATCGTGATCGATCCGTCCAGTGATACTTACGGGTTGGAAGTTGACACAGCGAATTACATCTCGGTTTTCCACAGCAAACTCAATGATTCGTCCAACTTGATCCTCATTCACACCACGAACCACTGTCGGGACTAGGATGAGAGAATGCATACCAATCTCCCGAGCGTTCTGGATGGCCTGCTTCTTGACAGGCAGTATGTTGCTGCCCCTGGCTGTAATATATGGCTCCGGTGTAACGCCGTCAAATTGCATGTAGATTGTTGAAAGGCCTGCGTCACGAAGCTCTTGCAGGTACGCCTTGCTCTTGCCAATTCTGATGGCATTGCTGGCAATCTGAACATTGCTGAATCCTAGCTGCTTCGCCCATTTGATGTATTGTGGCAGGTTCTTGCTAACGGTTGGCTCTCCACCTGCAAACTGGAGAGCGGGGGTTGCCACTGGCAAATTTCTCCGAAGGTTTCTCATCATCTCAAGGACTTGTTCAGGTGAGGGTTCATACACAGTACCTCCTTCGGCAGCCACTGCAAAACAGATTGGGCACCGCAAGTTGCAGCGATTAGTAACATCTAGCAAGGCGAGAGCTGTGTGGGTCTTGTGTTCTGGACACTGACCACAGTCCTCAGGACAGCCCTTCACGGTTTTAGTTCGGGGATTGTACAGGCCCACTGTCTTATACCACCGTTTCTGGGCCTTTCTCCACATGTCTGCGTCGCCCCAGTAGACGTCAATAAATTCACCGTGCTTCTCGCAGGTCTTCTTGTACATGACCTTACCATCCTCTTCATAGAGGGTAGCGTCTATCACATTTACTTCATCATGCTCCAAGAAGCACTCAGGGCAGATGGATTGCGTAGTGTACGGAAGCTCCTTTTCGGGATGTAACTCAACATGGTATCTGGAAACGTCCCCATGAGTGAGCGGCTCTTCCGGAATTGGCTTTACATCATCGGTTGCCACAATTGTTCAGCTCCATAATAAGTTACCACCACTGAACAGGGTGGTATTACTCGCAAAAACCTGAGTTTTTTGGATATAACCTTTATCCAATGGTTCAGAGTATGATGAGTGAATCATGTATGGTGTTCTGAATCATCGAGTAATAGCACGTAGCCGCGCTTAAAGCCACCCCGTGCTTGGTTTTTCTCCGCCCTCAGTTGTTCAAGTTTGGAACGATCAAGACCCCTTAGCTGAATCAGAGCATCGATGACTTCAATGATATCAGCAATCTCCTCAGTTTCACCGGAAGAAAGAAGCTCCTCCGCCTCTTCAACAATCTTGGTTCGCATCAGCAAGTCCAGCTCGTCCTCTGACGCGGTTCGTACTGTTGGTTGGGTACCCTTAGAGCGTATGATCTCAGGGATTCTATCGCGCACTAGTTTTTCTCTCAATGATTGCACCAGCAGAACTATCGAGTCACCTCAACGCAAGAGATACCTCAATCTGAGATTTTGCTTCTGTGATAAAGGCATCAACAGCAGCCTTCAAATCATCGGGGAGGTCCGAGGTCCAGGGTTCATCCGCGCCC
>WTCK01000268.1 GCA_013138615.1 Candidatus Thorarchaeota archaeon
GAATACTGCAGCGGCTCAAATGCGGGCGGACGATGGCTGTTCCAGATATTCAATGAGGAGTTCGTGCACGAGCTCGCACACGTGATTAACACAGCCCTAAAAGAAACTGGCAACGAAAGCCCCATAGTAGAGGTAATGAGCGGAGATGGTCGACTCTCTAATTTCCTGACCCACTCGATTGAGAGAAAGATAGTCGTCACAGATGCCAAATCAGATCGCTACAACATTGCATATCCAAAGCACATCGAAAAAATAGATGCTCTGAAGGCTATCGACCGCTACAACCCCTCTCTTGTGATAGTCAGTTGGGAGCCACAGTGGTCCATGATTGCCATCGACATCGTGGAGAGCGGAGTGCCGGTGGTATGGATTGGCAATCCGGGCAAATGCGGACATCCAGACATCTTCGATATCCCGCACCTTAGAAGACGTACTCGCTACGCTCTGAGTCGCCACGACAGATTTGCTGCCAAGGAATTTCGTACTGACATCTTCTTGTTCAATTGCAATGCCTCTTGGTTTGAGAACTGATACTACGTGATAATCTGTGTTACTCGTTTTCTTATCCTTCTACGAGATGTCGATTTCATAAGTGTGTAGAAGGCCTCTCAATGGTGAAGGCGATAGTTGATGCGGTTGACATAGACCCTAAGACAGGTACTGCGCTTGGGCTCTATACGTACGGTACAGAAAGACCAAATGTATTGATAGTGTCAGCGATGAATGGCCTATCAGCTACTTGTGTCTACTCGAACTACCTGCTGATGAAGCACTTCGAGAGTTTGGGCAGGTTGGACGGATCGGTGACACTACTCCCTGTTGCGAACCCACTTGCATTCAGGCTTGGCACAAGGGTTTCCCCACTTGATTCAAAGGACCTTGACACGTTGTTTCCAGGTAACGAGCATGGAACAGTCAGTGAGAGAATCGCGTGGGAAATTTGGAGAAAGGCTTCACAAGCAGATTATGTCATTCACTTGCGAACAGGGCATCAATCCTGCGTAAGCCACATTGAAGCAATGCACCGAAAGTACATCCACGTGCGAAACCTTGCATCCCAAATTGGGCTGCCGCTAGTCGTTCAGAGCACTGGTCAGAGAGGCGCTCTCACCACCGAAGTCGCACATGAAGGAATACCTGTTGTGACAATTGAGATGAGAGGAGAAAGAAGCCAAGTCGAACCTCAGGCTGCAGTTCAGGTGAGAGAAGCTATTCTCAACTTCTTACGAATCAAGGGCATACTCTCCGGAGAGAGCATAGAGGTTTCAAACACTCTTGCTGGAAGAGTTCAACACATCAATGTTGACACAGAGGGCTTCTTCGTCCCCATTGTTAATCCGGGCGAAGATGTTAGACGCGATGAGGCGATAGGTCAGGTTCAGGACAAGGATCCTGTTCTGTCACCACATGAGGGGACCATCATCTCAGTGAGCAAGATGAACTACGTTTTCGAAGGAGACCTCATTGCACGAATTGCTCCACCACTCATTGATCAATGGACAGAAAAGGAGCATGAAGAGGACAGGCCTAAACCCATCAGGAGGAAATGGTAGGCTTGTGCGGATGCCACTGCGATGAGAATCTAATGAGCATAAACGTGGGCGATCGAAGACTGAGAGAAAAGGGGCAGCTACTGTTGATTGGCAGCTGCATGAACAGTCGATTCCCAGATATCGTCAAGGAGTACAGAGAGAAGGATGGGGGCCATGCAGTCTTGCACGTCTGCTTGGAAGAGATGCACGTGAACCACGCCGGCTTCAAGATAGGCTCAATCATCAGATACTCAAACATGAATAAGGTCACGGTCTTGACTGTAGATGGCAGCCCGCATTGTGTACAGCTTCATTTCGTCGTAGAGGATTTGAAGAGCCACTTCACGACTGACATCGATACGGCCCATTTTGTTGTTGAAAAAGGCAAGGTGCACCAAGTTTCACCTAAGGCGGTTAAAAGAGCCAGGCATCTTTCCAAGCTGGAATCAATGCTCAAATAACCACGATAGGCGTATCAGTCCTTACGAGAGTTTCGTCTTGGCAATAAGAAACCAGCAGTCCTACGATAGGCAAGGTACTCATCCCCATATTGAATGACAAGCTTGCGTTCTTCGAGATATGCACCTATGATAACATAGCCAATGAAAGCCAATGAGAATGTTAGTATGTTGGAGAACGGGTAAAAGGCGATTAATGACAGCAAGAACAAGATAGTTGCGAGGTAGAGGGGATGTCTTGTCCGGGCATAGAGTCCACCGGTCACAAGGGCTGGCTTGCGGTCAGTTCGCATATCTGCAACTGTGCTTACTGAGATTGACCTGGACGCGAGTATGGCGACCATGATCCCAAGCGCAAGAAGAAGCACCCCTGAAAGGAAGAGAAGCGGGTTGACTAATTCAGGCCATTGAAGAAAGTAGAGCCAATCCCAGTAGTTGAGAGATAAGGAAGCGGGGATTAGAGCGAGAAAGGAAGTGGCATTGAAAATCCTAGAATAACCTTCCTTCCCCCATCTGTCAATGATCCAGTGCTTCACTCGGAGAGCCGAGATGCCGCTGTGCTGAATGCCAAAGACTGCGACTGATGCAATAATAGCTAGATGTTCGAGCATAGACGTCCCACTCGTGCTGTTAAGTCTATGACATAATGCTTATAAATAACCATTGTTAAGTGCATGCAGTATTAACCATCGTTAAACGGTGATTGACAATGAAAGATAATTCAGTAAATCCATTTGTGCCCGTCGAGTTATGGGCAAACACATCCGTTAGCATCAAAGATGACAAGGATGACGAGTTCAAGAATGCAGATGCCAAGCACTACCATGTGCGTTACTTGGTCGGCGAGAGTTCGGACAAAACCTACGTGGATAGTGGCGAAGACAATGTGGAAGCATTGAATGATACAACCATGTATGTTGTACCGTCAATCCACAGACTCAAGGGCGAGCCTTTCCACTACGCTGTGAATGAAGTACACAGAATCCAAGGAGAGAATCAGATCAAGGAGAGAACCAAGCAGCTCAACCGTGTGGACAAATGCGCCGAGCATGAGATAGTTGAAGTGACCTTCATGAGCCCTGGTGTCGAGTGTTGCTCAATGAGCAAGGAGGAAGCCGACAAGCAGCAAGTTCCATTGCAGTATATTGCTGGCTACCTGCTGGGAAAGAGCGACGGCCTCATCAAGATTGCACGCGCTAAGACAGAGGTTTCTGAAACCAATCATACTGTCTACGGAAACATCCACATCATACCGGAAGCTGTCGTGACTGAGATTGCTTGCCTAGAATAGTCAAGCAAACTGAACAAATGGCAACAGGTGGACACTCGCGAATTCCTCTATGGGTGTCCATCGTGCCTTCACTTTTTTCAACTCAATTTGATGTAGTTGATACCAGATTCGGATTGTTCATACTATATAGTGAGGATATAGTGTTTTTCTCGAAAAGAATGGGCGACAAGGCTAGTACATCAGAGGACCGATGCTTACACTTATATACACAAAGAACTGCGGTTCGCGAAGCGCTTCTTCTCGGAGTGCAGTTTTAATCGCTGATTGTCGGCCCTTTTGAGGGACCGCATCCAGAGAGGAAGACGAATAGGTGAACATTCATGGCAAGACCAGTCCGTGCTATAGATAGGAAACAAGGTATGATGAGAGTTTGCACCATTTGTGGTGGTTGCGAGTTTCATCAAGACAGCAGCCGGGGTGAGAAAACCTGCACGTCGTGCGGGTGTGTGGTTAGTGATAGACACGTAGACACTGGCCCCGAATGGAGAGCATTCACTGCTGAAGAGAAAAACGCTCGAGCCAGAACAGGTTCACCAATGACGCTAACGATGGCAGACAAGGGTCTTGCCACGACTATTGGTTGGAGTGATAGAGATGCTAGCGGACGCTCAATTGCAGCTAGCCAGCG
>WTCK01000296.1 GCA_013138615.1 Candidatus Thorarchaeota archaeon
TGGAAACTATGGATGCAGTTCGCAAAGCTGGTGAAGGATTGTTGAAAGTTTCAGCGGAGAAAACATGGTATCTGACAGGTGCGGATGAAACATGTGCGTACATCATGGACATGGTGCAGAGGGCTGAAGAATCTGTTGTCGTATCCATTCTGAACGCAGAGTGTTTGGATATGAAGAAACTGAGTAGGATAAAGGCACCAAAGCGAAGAGTGCTCATCGTACCGCACACAGATGAACTAGAACCGGCGCTTGAAGATTTACACGGTTGGCGAATCTGGCGCGTGAAGACGCCTGTGCTCTTTGCGATTGCAGATGACCGTGAGGTCTTCATAGGTGGGTCGGAAGATTCTGACTTTCCGCTAGGCGTTGTATCCACGGACGAGGCATACTTGAGCCTTTACCACAATGTCATAGGACCTCACCTTGTAAGTAATCGAGTCCAATAGTCAAAGCGTGATGGAGTAGATGATGGCGTCTTCATTATCGTAGTAGTTGGGTACTCTACCCGACTCCTCCATTCCCATTCTCTCATAGAGCCGGTGCGCAGCCAAGTTGCCCTCACGCACCTCAAGGGCGACTGTCTTAATTCCTCTCTCAGTCAACGAGTCAAACACGTGTTGGAGTAGACTCCTGCCTAAATCCATTCTCTGTAGATTTTTCCTAACAGCGATATTAAGCACTCTGCCTTTGTGAGTATCTGGACAATTCTCCCAGACTATATACCCAGCCACACTACCGTTATTCTCGATGACATGCATGAGTACTTGTTTTCCTCTTCGCAGAGTGATGCATCCGTCTGATTCAGCCAACGCGATAAAGACATCTATGTCCCAAGGATTAGGGAAGCAACTGTCCTCAATAGTTTTCACTGCGGTTACGTCGTCAATTCCCACAGGTCTTATTCTATCTTGCATCTGACTTCTTCCTGACGGTCTGCTAGCCATCGTTCTCGAAGCTTCTCTGCTTCCCATCAATGGGTCTACCGCAAATGGGGCAGAAGGACGCTTGTGATGGCAATGGGCTTTCGCAATGGTCGCATAGCGAGTCCACTCTGAGGTAACGAGTGTGTAGGCGTGCGCCGTTTTCGAATCCTCCCTTCTGAACCAAGTCTACGACTCCCTTTGCAAACCATAGAGTAATTCCCAGAGTGATGATCAGCATGACTACTTCGACAACAGAATCCAAGCCACTAGTGATGACGAACGGGAATGCGAAAACGAAACCAGTCTGTTCGCTTGTGGAGCTAAGAGCAAGCATCGCCATTCCCGTCCCAAGAAGGACGAATCCAATAACGATGATTACCAAATATTTCTCCTTCATCATACTACCTCCTCTTTCCCCTCATGGCCTCTCAATTGATGGCGCTAAAAAAACCTGTGGCACCATTGGTGTTGCCTGAACCACACAAAACATATCAATAACTGGACCTGTGATACAGGCGCGACAGTGATTTGGCATGCCACAAACAAAACGTCGAAAAAAGGCTAGACCCCGGAAGAATAAACCACGCTATCTCTTCAAGATTACAGTGGTGGGACCTGATGACAAGCTGCTTGAGGACGTACTTAGTGTGCTGAGCGCAGAAGTTATTGCCGTTGATGGAATCCGGATTAGTTCAGCAGCTGTGACCGTGGAGAAAACAGATGTCAAAACCCTCTTTATGTCACCAAAGCATTCAGCTCTTGACATCCTGTTATCTGTGACTTTCGCGGGTGCTAGCGGAGCAATCATTGTTCTCAAGGAAGCGGATTCAGATATGGAAACTCTCTACCGAAACGAAGTTCGAGAGAAAATCGGTGCCGGCGTGCCAACACGTGTTATCGCGATTGGATCCGGGATGGATGACTTCAAGAGAAATGAGATTGCGGTTCTCTTGGATGAGATGGTTGAAGAGATACTCTCTGACAAAGTTCACTAGTTCCACCTTCCTCACATATGTAGTAGCAGCTGCTCATTGCAAGTCACTCAAAACGGGGTGCTAGAGGGAACATGGATTGAAGATGATCTGGTTTCAGAGGTAATAGCAACCCTTTTTTCTAGTTCTTAATTAGCCGTAGTTGGTGTCATACGTGAGCTCAGATGAAAAAGATGAAACCTATTGGCTCGGAGTCCGTGATGCGCTCAGGATGGTAGACTCCTTCGTAAGATGGTCCGCACGGCATGAAGACAAGGCCAAGAATCTGCAGGAGTTCATCTCCGAAGGACTGATTGCAGCCGCGAAGCGATGCGAGTCGTGTTTAAGCACGACGTTGGGTCTTACTTTCGGGGAGTCGCTGGGTGGTCGTTCTCCTGATGATTCGCTGGAATCTGCTGATCCGTCGGACAGATTGCCAACGCATTATGAGGCGCCGACCGAGGAAAAAGATGATACAGTTCCGCATGATGAAGTGCCGGTCACCGAGGAACCAGTTCCCGAACCGAAATTCGAGCCAGAACCCGCGGAAAGTTCAGTAGTTGAACCCACGTCCATTGACGCCATCGAGCGAACAGATGATACTGAAATCGGAGATATGCAGGTCAAGGGGCCTTCTAGGGACTTCGGAGCAGAATTCGAACTAGGTGAGCCAACTCCCCTGACAATAGAACCTGAAGATCATGAATCATTTGCTTCCGAATCTTCAGAACCTGAGGCTTCCTCTGAACCTGAGGATGTTGGTGTGATTGAGGAGGAAGTTGATGACGCGTCGCCATCGACGGAATCTGGGCTCACATGGAGTGAGTACGAGAGCGCTATTACTCCCCCCGAAACAACTGTTACACCTGCCTCTGAAGAGCATGTTGCAGAAACCGAGCCTTCAGAAACGCCCACGAAATGGGGTTCAATTGATGAGCCCATGGCATCAGAGGACGAGCCAGCTGAGGAAGAAGTTGAGTCCCCTGATGAAATCGACAAAGAAGTGCCCGAAGTCGAACCCCCGCCGCCTCCGCCTCCCCCAGAATCTGATGAGAGTGAGGAAGAGCGAAGGCGAAGGGCACGAAGATTATTCTTCGGCACATAGAAGGATGCTACTGGAGAATGTCCAGATAGACAGAAAGGGCTTTCTCCGGTGTTTCCACACCTCTTATGGTTGCCGTACCAGTAGTCGACAATGTGATTGTCTCTGCATTGCTAGTTTCAATCAACAGAAATTTCTCTTGTCTAAGCACATTGTACTTTTTCGCTAGGACACTCTCGATTGATTTCAGATCGAGATGGAGGATCTTCATAGGAGAAACATTGAAGGTCCCCGAACATAGAGCCGTCACAATTGGCCCATCTTGAACAACCATGTCATTTACTTGATTCACTGAGCATACCGGGCAGTTCTCAGCACGTGCGATGTCAAAGAAATCGAAACTCAACGAGCTGATATCTATGGTCATTAACCTATTCTTCAACTGCGCTTCTTTCCCAGTTATCAAGAGGACAGCTTCTCTCACTTCAATTGCGGCAGCGATTGAGAGGAGCGTGGGCGTAACCCCAATCTTTTCACAGCTGTTCTCCGGATTATCTTCTACGTTCCCCATAATGCATGAAAAGCAACCTGTTTCTCCTGGTACAAACGTGGTCAAGTTCGCGTAGTATTCTACCGCTCCAGCAAACACATAGGGGATGCCCAACGATTGACTGGCTTTGTTCACAGCACGACGGGAGTGAAATGAATCGAGTCCATCAACGATAATATCACATCCCTTTAGGATATCATTCGCATTGCTCTCCTCTATTGATATGCAAAGGGGCTCGAAGTTAACGTGTGGATTCAAGAGCGCGAGGTTTTCTGCCGCGATATCCGCCTTCGGTTTTCCAACATCTTGAGTGTTGTAGATGGTCTGTCGCTGAATGTTAGACAGTTCAACCACGTCTCTGTCCACAATCCGTATGACACCAAAGCCGATGGCAGTCAGAAGCCTCAAGGCAGGGCTTCCAAGTCCGCCAGCACCGACAACCGCTACTCTGGTGCCTATTATGGACTTCATATCTGCTTCTTTGAAGTCGTGGAGAGCAAGCATCCGCGAATACCGCTCTGCTTCGTCTGGAGTAATTTTCATTTTACGGGTTCAGAGAGGTTTAGAGTCACTTAAAGCCTTGGACACAAGCCCAATCTTGGCATGAACCACACATCAGAGGTTGCAATAGCCCTCCGCAGAACTCCACTGGAATCCCTCTCAGAGGCTCTC
>WTCK01000097.1 GCA_013138615.1 Candidatus Thorarchaeota archaeon
TAACTCCAAGGCTCTGGCGAATGGATGTGGGGTCTCCGAGCAAGTCCAGAATGGAAACCCTCTGCGTTAAGAGAATGGATCCATCCGGCTTCAGAGAGGTATCTCTGAGTGCTCTTACTGATAGCGAAACAGGTTTTCTTCCAGATGTACCCCTAGCTCTCACATCGGAGGACTTCTGGGTTGAACGGAAAGCAGCCTCGGACCTACGACTACCTATAATCAAAGCTGCAGTCACCTATCAGCTATTAACTCCAAAAGTGGCTAAACGCTCAATTGAAGCAAGCACAAAGCACGTACTCTCTAGGTTGGAAACCCTCAAGGAAAGCTTCGACCTTGAAGATGCAGCTATGTCACGAGGAAGTATTCTCGATGCTGACTCGTTAGGCCGGCCCCTAAGCACAGTCCGACTGGCGCGTTCATCAGCTAGAGCATCTTGGAAAAACAAAGTAACTGCGAGCGACTTGAAGCGATCGTGGGACCGGGTACTTGAGCCCGCGCTCAAAGAATACATTGAACTCACTCAGCTGAAGACTGAGGTGGAGCGCGACTGGGGGAAAGACCGACCGATACACCGCTTTAATACAAAGATACTGAAGGCACTTAGGACGCTTGACGCTGGAACGCCAAGCTCGCTCGGCCCATCTCTTAGCGAGATTGCAGCAGAGGCAGGGCTAGAACATCATGTTGCAGCCAAGGAGCTGGAACAAATGAAGAATGCTGGTGCTCTGTATGAGCCGCGTCCGGGGCATTACAGGTTGGTGTAGTATCCCTCAGTCCAACAACTTCAAGAATTCGCTTGGTTCGCTTCCTTCCTCGATTAGTTCAATCTCCTGCACGCCTACACGTTCTGCATCATAGCGACGTGCAAGTATGGTGGCATCAAACTTCTCTCTTGCACTGGCATCCTTTCCACGCCAAACAAAGAATGTATCCCAAGCGTCCAAGATGAAGACATCATCACTTTTCAAAGACGGCTTCTCTTTGGATACTTCTGCAAAGAATGTTTCATCGCCTTCTCGATGAACACGCCATAGTTTGTGTTCATGGGTTTCCATTTGGACCTTCCTGAGAATGCCTTCAGTATCCTCATCGGTCAGGCGGAAGTCATCGAAGAGGCTCTTGAATGACTCTGGCTCGTTGCCACCTTCAATGCGATCTATGTCTGCGTGGCCTTTGCGTGCAGTATCTTTCATAACCGCAGATGCGGCTGTTAGGAATTTTTCATCGGCAGTTGACTTCGGTCCAATCCAGAGGTAAATCTTTGGACCCGCATCAACAAGATAGCAGTCGCCTCGTCCAAATGCACCAGGATCGTGCATCTTGACAAGACGGCCCTTTTGAATATGAAATACAGTAGGTTCTGGCATAAAGGCAAGAGCAGCACAATCAGCCTTAAATTCTGCCTGCATGTAATCCTGCATAGTATCTTACCGCCGAGGTGAACAGAGCTGCCAGAGTTGCCTGAGTTGGATGTGATTGCGAACAGGCTCAATTCGCTACTGCAAGGCAAAACCATCCGGAAGGCAGTAGTTCACAATCATCTAGTGCTTTACGGCATCGAGGTCGGGGCCTTCGAAGATGAAGTAACCGGCGAAACCTATGAGGCAGTCCGAGCGGATGGCAAATTCTTGTTGATTTCTTTTGAAAACGGGTGTGAAATAGTTGTGAACCCGATGCTTGCTGGTCGGTTCAGGCTGATGGACAGGCCTAAGCGACCATCCAAGACGGACATTTTTCAACTGCACTCCGACAATCGTACTCTGAGGTACACAGACAGGAAGCAGATGAGTAGGGTCTATCTTGTGAAGGAGGACAATTACTCGCAAGTAGCAGAGTTCAATGACCGCGGTCCTTCAGCCCTGGACCCTGAACTGAAATTGGCGAAATTCAAGCAACGCCTTAGGAGTCGTCGCGGACAGATCAAGAACATTCTGAGGAACCAGAAGTTCGTCAAAGGCATTGGTAACGCATACGCTGATGAGATTCTTCTTTACGCCGGAATACTTCCTTTCCGGAGGAAATCGGGTCTGAGTAACGAAGAAGTTGAACAACTCTACAATGCTATGCGCAATGTACTGACGAAGTTCAAGGGGATTCTGGAAAAACGATCCCTAGATGAGATTGCCCTTGAGAAGCGGGACTTCATGATGGTCCATAATCGAGGTGGTGGAGTTTGTCCGTTGTGTGGCGGGCGTATCTCGGAGGTCACAGCGAATCGATTCAAAACGAATTATTGCCAAACGTGTCAAAAGTAACACAAATATGAGGGCTTGTTCTCATATCCGACCAGTGCCTAGACGTGAGATGAATACGAATGGACAAGTGGGAAGAGAGTTTTCTCCGAGATATCATTGAATTGGATACTAATAGTGATGAGAAGAAGAACTACACAGAATGTGCTGACGTCATAGTGAGATATTGTGAGGAGGCAGGTCTCAAGGTTGAAACCTTCGACTCTAAGCACGATGGCAAGCCGCAACCAAACGTTGTAGCTACCATGGATGTAGGATCTAAGGTCACAGTTCTTCTTTGCACGCACTATGATGTTGTGCCTGCTGGAGACGTCGAGGCATGGACTCGACCACCTTTCAAACTGACCGTTGAGAAGGACAAAGCGTATGGTCGAGGTGTGACTGACAATAAGGGCAATGTTGTGGCTTGTGTGAGTGCAGCTAAGGAACTCATCAAGAAAGGGGCTTCAAAGGTGAACTGGAAGATATTGATTTCACCTAACGAAGAGATTGGCGGCGCGTGGGGTATTGAATACCTCATGAACGGACCACCTAAGATACGCGGAGACCTCGGGCTAGTTATCGACTCAGGGCCTACCTATGTTAGCGTTGGGGCCAGTGGTGTCGTGGCCGGGACAATCACAGTCCATGGAACTCAGGGCCATGCTGGATACCCCTTTGCGTTCAACAATGCTATCCATCTCTCGATTCCGCTACTTGACCGCATGCTAGACTATGTCGATGTGAGAAGAAAAGTAGAATCAAAATTACCTGCGCCTCCTGGTAGTCCCCATGCTACGCTATGGGGTCGATTCAGTATGACCATGTACCAAGCTGGTAGCAAGACAAATGTCATCCCAGGAAAGGCCGAAATTTCCTTTGATTGCAGATGCATCCCAGAAGAAGATCCGAAGGAAGTAGCCAAGGATCTCGAGAGGTTCTTGGAACTGGCAAAGAAGGAAACAGGTGTTGATGCAAGCCTCGAGATTAAAATGACGGTTCATGGCTGGGGTTCTGATCCTGCGAACAAGTACATCAAGGCGTTCCATGCGGCCGTTCAGGAAGCCGTAAATCCCGAGATACCTATCTCTGCAGACCTAGGTGGAAATGATGGACACTTCTTCACTGCAGTAGGAATCCCCACTGCCTGCTACGGGACTATTGCTGAGGATGGCAATTTCCATGGTATTGATGAGTTTCTTAGACTTGATGACTATGAGAAAGTGAAGAAAGCACTCATCCACTTTGCAGAGACGTGTGAGTAGATGACTGATATCCATGACCTGGAGATTGGAGCACCAGGCCCTTTCTTGCCGCCCTACGACAATGTGGTCAGGAACGCACGGACCATTGACTCTCTGGGATACGATAGCATGGCGTTTCCAGATCACTTCGCAGGTTTCATTCCCGAGGAGATTTGGACCCCGGATGTGACTCCCCTTGCTCTCATCCAACAGTCACCACATACTTACTATGAGATGGCCAGCATAATGGCGGCCTGTGCTGTTGTGACTGAACGAGTGCAACTGCTTTCCGCAGTCACTGAGCCACTACGAAGACACCCAGTTCTACTTGCACAGACCTTTCTAACTTTAGACCACATAAGTCGAGGAAGGGCAATCATGGGCATCGGAGCTGGGGAGATTGAGAATGTTGAACCGTACGGGTTGAGCTATTCTGGCCAAGTTGGGAAACTGAGGGAAGCCTTGGAGATAATCACGACAATCTGGGATACTCATGAACCGTTCAACTACGATGGTAAATTTTGGAAACTGAGAAACGCGGTGATGTCACTCAGACCATCAGTGGAAGGAAAACCACCTCCTATCTGGATTGCAGCACATGGACCGAAGATGTTGAGGATAACTGCAGAGTACGGGGATGGATGGATTCCCACGTTGCTTCAACCTAGAAAGTATGGTGAGAAGCTGAGGGAGATTGAGCATCATCGGAAGGAACTGAATCAAACCGGTGAGTTCACGGCAGCTCTGTGGAATTGGTATATCTTGGATGAAGACGTTTCTGAATGCGAGCGGATGATGAACACTCCTCTCGCAAAAGCATTTGCTCTTCTCTACCCCTCTAGTGAGTGGAATCGTCTGGGCTACAAGCACCCATTCGGTGATGACTTCTACTCTCTGAGAGACTACGTTCCTATGCGATATGATAGGGAAACCACGCTCAAGGCCATTGCTGAGGTTCCAGATGAAGTACTGCGGGAGTTCTACGTCTTCGGTGACGCAGAGGCCATTATCAAGAGTCTTGAGGACTATACTCGAGAAGGATTGCAGCATGTGTGCATGTGGAACGCAACAGGAATGTTTGATCTTGAAAAGACGCGATCGTCCTACAAGGTGTTGAAGGAGGTTCTAACCTATGTCAAGGGATAAACTCGTGTTAGTGACCCAGAATAAGCACAAGCTCACAGAGCTAAGACCTCTATTCGAGAGATTCAACGTTTCATTTGAAACGACATCAGTGGAGAAGTTTGAGATTAGGGCAGACAACGTGGAAGCAGTAGCTCGGGAAGCAGCAATTACTGCGTACGATGTTTTGAAACACCCCGTGGTCTTGGACGACACTGGGCTATTCGTCGATGCCCTCAATGGCTTTCCAGGCACATATTCGGCCTATATCTTGAAGACAATTGGGGCTACAGGGATTCTTCGGTTGATGAACGACATCGACAAGAGAGATGCTAAATTCGTTACTGCAGTGGGCTACTCCGATGGTGATGCCGTTCGAACTTTTGTTGGCATCATGCCCGGAAAAATCGCACGAGCCCCTGCAGGTGAGGAAGGTTTCGGCTATGATCCGATATTCGTGCCACAGGATGAAACTCGAACTTATGCACAACTGAGTCTTACGGAGAAAGTGAACATTTCGCATCGCACGAAGGCTTTTCGTAAGTTCCTCGATTGGTACACAAAGAGCCTTTGACAAGTCTTAAGTCCAATAACAGTTCAACCATCCGCCTAGGTGGCATTCATGTCAACAAGCGAAGCAACAATCAAGGCCCTAAAAGAGCTAGGGCTCACAGAGTATGAAACTGCTGCCTATCTTGCACTTGTTGAAGGCGGCCAGATATCCGCATCTGATATCAGTTCCAGATCAAAGGTGCCGTATTCACGAATCTATGATGTTCTCGGTCGGCTGGAAGAAAAGGCATTCATTCAGGTTCAGAGAGGAAGGCCTACGATATACATTGCTAAGGCGCCAACTGAGGTTGCCCGACTGGTAAGAATGGCATGGGAGGACAAGATCGAAACTGCTAGTAGCATAGTCGTGAATGAGCTTCAGCCTCGATTCGAACGCGAGGTGCAAGCATCTTCCAGAGATGTTTGGCTCATGCATGGGCGGGCCGCAATTCTGGCCAAGGCACTTGAGATGCTCGAATCCGCACGAGATGAAGTGAAACTCTCCGTTCCCAGTCTGGACATGGGCATGGAAGACCTCACTGCTATCATCGAACGCGTGCTGCGTGTCAAGGCGTCCATTGTTCAGGTCTTGACCTCACGCGGGGCAGAGTCCCTTGGGTTACCGATACCTAGTCAGGTCGAAATTAGAACCAGGGACCGCGTGTTTGGTGCCGGCCTCATAGTGGACGAACAACAGACTCTCATCATGCTTTCAGGAAGTGAAGGAAATGAGTCATTCTTGGGCATCTATTCGTCGCACGTAGTGTTCGCCGCGATGGCCCGAGCATACTTTGATTCTCTCTGGTCAGAGGCATCTCCAATCTGACGGACCTTAAAACAGGTAATACTAACCTACAATGGGAGATTGGCCTTTGCTCATCAAACAAGAAGGTGCTATCATGCCAGGGGACGACACAGACTTCCGTAGCAAACTGACTTCTTCTGCAGAAGCTGTCCTACGTGTTCTACAATCGTTCGAGGAACGTAAAGATGCAGAGATATTTGATGATTCTGATCCTGATGCATCAAACCTGAGGAAGATGGTGCGAACATATCGAGGGAGTCTGCACTCTGAAATCACCCGCCACCTTGCTGAAGTCATCACTTTGGGCGGCGTCAGCGTAGTTACACAGCGGGATGTCATTAGCCTAGTAGAAGAGATTTGGAATTCGAATGTTTCAAAATGTAGTCCCACTGAACTAAAAGTACTCGAGGGCGTTTTGGAGGACTCAAGCCTGAGCTTACGTTCTCTTTCTTTGGTAGTGGAGCTCAGCTATGCCCAAACGCGTAGAGCTGCACAGCGACTTCGCGCTTCTGGAGTGCTGCGCATCAAAGGTTTACTGAACACCAATCTTCTCGGTCTTGAAAGGGTTCTAATCGTTTTAGAGAATCCCACTCTAGTTTTCTCAGGACCTTACATCCATAAATCTCTCTTTGTGGATTCGCCCGCACCAACTGCTTTCTTAGTTTCAATCCTCCCAAGGGAGCGCGTTCCAGAATTACTAAAGATGATTAAATCCTTGAGAGGTACCGCTAGTTCCGTTTCAGCTTGGAAGCTATCTGCAGGAAAACCCCGATTCAGTAGTGTCTACTACAATTCTAAGACTGGCGAGTGGCGCCCCAACCTCCTCCACTTCCGGCTCATGTTGAGGGCTGGGAGCGATGACATTACAGTTGGAGCTCGCTCTTCCGCACCAGCTATTCCGTCTTCCGCGTTCACATCTGCAGAGCTTAAAATTCTCGAAAAGATTGCGGAGGACTACGAGGCGACTGCAGTCGAGATTACCGAATCCATCGGTCTAAGTGAGAGCACAGCCTTCAGAAAGAGGTCCAATTTGATTAACAAACGAGTCGTGGTGCCGAGAGCTACGGTCACCATTCCAAAATTAAAGGACCGGGCTATTGCTCTCTTGAGTCCGGATTGCGCTGGCGACATCGTGCCAGCGTGGAATCAGTTGCCTCTGACCTACGTATCTCGTCTGGAGAATCTTGAGAACCATGACGAGAAAAAGATCCTTTTACTATCAGCTCTTGCATCAGGTTCTGCGTCAGATATCATTGATGTGTTGTATTCCGAGAAAAGCAGAGCTGATGATTTCACTGCCTATTCGGTCGCAGGGGGGGTTACTAATCCGATTAAGGTGGCTTCCATGTTTGATCGTCGTGAGAAGCGATGGAAGTGGGACCCAAGTTTCTTCGATCTCCTCTCGTATGGGGTTGCCAGAAACGGGAGCAGAAAGAAAGATATCCCACTGGATTTGGCATGAGTTGGGTCGAAACGCATATCTGGATGTGGCTGATGGTTCTTCTATTGGTGGTTTGAATGTTGGAGGTTGTGTTTCTTGGAACAGGCGGCAGCATGCCCACCGAGGGACGTAACCTACCTGCAATAGCCATCAGATATCAGGGCTGGGTTCTGCTGCTAGACGCAGGGGAAGATGTGCAGAGGCAGTTCGAACGTGCGAATCTCGGGACCAATAAGAGGCAAGCCATATTCATCACTCATATGCATGCAGATCACATACTTGGTCTCCCTGGTCTATTGCTGCGCTTTTCACTTCTAGGACGAAGCCGTCCCCTCAGCGTTTACGGTCCTAACGGACTAATCCAGTATGTTAAATCGGCTCAGAATACAATGAACTTTGGTACCACCTTCGAAACCACTGTATATGGAATAAGAGAGGGTCCCATCTTCGAAGTAGATAACCTCCGCGTTAATGCATTCGAAGTGGACCATCGAGGTTACGCACTCGGCTACGAAATCGTGTATCAGCGTCCTACGGGCTCTTTCCTGCCAGAAGCAGCCAAGAATCTAGGCATTCCCAAAGGCCCGCACTGGCAAGCATTGTCAGAGGGTCAAGAGGTTGAGCTTGCAGATGGCCGAACGATTCAGCCTGAAGAGGTGACAGGTTCAAAGCCTCCCCCAATCAGGATTGTGTATTCAGGCGACACCCGTCCATGTCAATCGTTGAAACAGGCAGCGACTGATGCTGAT
>WTCK01000170.1 GCA_013138615.1 Candidatus Thorarchaeota archaeon
GTCACCCAGCCTATCACCGCGAAACCCATGGCGTTGATAGAGATCCTCTGGTTTCATGGCTCGTCAATCCAGTCGTCCCTTGCCGGCTTTCTCGGCGTTCAGATATTCCTTATACGCACGAGGATAGAGAGTACTCAATTCCTCCATCGATGGCAGCCGTTCTGTGTATGATCTATACATCTGTCCGGGCTTTATTTTCCCCGTTTCACTATCAATTATCGGTTTCAACTGCTGGTTGACCTCGAATCCAACGAAATGTCGCCAGTTCCCCTTGGCTGCCACTGCGGTAGTTCCGTTACCCATGAATGGGTCTAGAACGACATCACCGGGACGGGATGAGAAATCAATACATCTGCTTACAACGTCCAGAGGAAGCTTTGTGCTATTCTTATCTCGGCCAGCCCGGTACTGACGCTTGATTCTCCATACGTCCTCAGGATAGTGTTCAAACTTATTGAAGAAGTACTCGCGGGGGTCCTTGGCGAGAAGTAACACATGGTAGTGACTGGTGACTAACCGCTTCTTTGTGAAGACTCCAAACGGATAGTGCCAGATGATGTGATTAAGTAGAACTAATCCGGCTTCTCTAGCGCCTCTTAGCACGAACTCCAAGTTGTTCCACCCACTGAAGATGTACGCCGAAGCGTGCTGCTTCATGACACGCGGTAACTCGTTGATCCAACCGACCGTAAAGTCCTCATAACTTCCTTGCGCTTCTGCATAACCCTCAACGACAAATGATTCATCGCGATTGTAGACACCGCTCTTGCCGTTGAAGTCAATTCCAAAGGGAGGGTCAGCAATGACCAGATCGATTGTGCTCTCCGGCAGTTGCTGCATTCCCTTGACACACTCATTAAACAGCACAGTATCGAGAGACATCCCCCCCATCAAGTGAGTCTTCTTCTCGAATAGCTTGCGGGCCTCACCTGTGGTCCAGTCATGGTCGGGCTTGAAATAGAACTCGGCCAGATGCGGAATGTACTTCCTTGAGCGACGCCGGGTTCTACCCTTCTTCTCAGATGTGTTGTCAGAGTTTGTTGTCATACGTCAAGTCACCCATACCTGGCGCTTCATCCACTTAAGCGATATGGAGGAAGTTGGAAGACTAGCAGGTGGAAATCCGCCTACAGCAGGTCTGAAGGGTCAACGCCTCGGGAGATTGCCTTCTGTGTCATCCAGTCCATGAATGATTCGACCGGTTTCTTCATCTCCTCGGCTTTCAGCGACTTTAGTTCCAATGCGCCTTCGGGACAAGTTATGACACAAACTCCACATCCTATACACAACTCGGGATTGGCCACACTGATGTCTTCGGGAATGCTCAGCGCGTCAAACTGGCATCGTTCAATGCAAGTGCCGCATCCGCTGCATAGCTCGGCGTCCACACTGATAACGAAGTTTGCTTTTACAAAGGCGTGAGGTGCTCCGGATAGGGAAACTGCTCTGAGTACATAGCAGCAACAAGTACAGCAATTGCAAATGTAGTAGTTGCCGCGTTGGATGTTCATGGTGCAATGAACTAGACCAGCTTCCTCGGACTCGCGCAGTATCTTCAAAGACTCTTCCATCGTTATGGTCTGAGTCAACTCGTCTTCGTCAAAGGCATTCTCTTTCTTGGGAGCAAAGATTAGACAGACCGATTTTGGGTACTTGCAGGGGCTGCCCAACAGCTCCTGCTGTTTCTTGCAGATGCACTCGCGGAGACCCCAAGACTTGGCGTTTCTAATCATCTCCTCAGCCACGTCATAAGGATGGATTTCAAGCTCAGTCTTGATTGCTGCGTTGATTGGTATCACTCTGAATACGGCAGGCTTGGTGCCCAAGAGCTCGCCCCCACCCCACTTCATGAAGTAGTCTTGGGTGAGCTGGGCAAACTCCTTGTCCATGCGACCTAGCTGTTCCTCATAGATTCCGACTGCAAACGGAATCAATGCGTATCTTCGACCCGTGCTTGAGTTCCATGCGCGAATCTGTCCCTTCTCGGACATCGTTTCGAGCTTGCTCACCATTCCTTCGGTATTTAGCTTGAGCCGGTCCGCCATCTCTTCTACTGTTTCCCCCCGCAGCTTCATCCGGCTAGCAAGGTCTGCCTGCTCGGGTGTGAATATCCATTGAAGGACCTTGAGATGGGCTCCATCCTCCACGCTTGCAAAGCTATTTGGGATCTTGTCGAGAACCTCAGCAAGTCGTTCGTATGCGTTATCAATATCTTCAGTTGTCATCACTGGAGCCTCCTGCAGTTAATAGGGCTGTAAGTACCGGCGAAGATGCAAACCGGGCATAAAGTGTTACGTTCCGACGTAAACCGATTTCCCTTGTGCTTAATGCATAGCCGATTTCACAGTACGCTCGATTGTAGGAGCTTTTTTAATGACTCACACAGACCTAGGCTCAGGTGACCACAAGATGGCAGGGGTCAAGAAAGCAGCGGGACTATGGTTCGAATCAATGGACCAAGACGTGGCTGAAAATGAGTTTCTCAAGGCGCTGGAAATCGAAGACCTTTCCAAGTTCACCGTTGCATGGGTGGAGGATTGGGTTCTGATTCTCCATATGAAAAAATGGTTCGGGTTAAAGTTCCCCAGTCAAGACAAGGCAGAGGAAGTCTTCAGACAGGTGGTCAGCGAGGGCCGTAGCTGAAGAAAGGATTGCTTCCTTGAAAGTCTTACAGGGTCGCTTCGTACTCGATAAGCCCTATGATTGGAACAAATCCTAGTGATTGGTAGAGTTCTAGACCGCCGCGGTTGGTTTCGGGTGTACCAACCCATGAATACTGACAATCATGTTCCAAGAACAGCTGGTTAATCTGATTAACTAAAAGGGATGCGATACCGATTCTTCGGAAATTTGGGGATACGCCAAGTTCCCCTATTATGCCAAAGGGCGGTCGATACTTGAATTCAGGTATCATTCCTATTAGCAGACCTGCTGGCTCTCCGTCCACTACAGCAATCCTCCAGAAGTCCGCAGGAGAATGGCCAAATTTCCCGTTTTTGATTGCTTGTTGAATCTGAAGACTTTGGTCATAATCTGTGACTGAAGAATAGGAACCATGAACAGCCCTATCCTCGGGGGTAGACGCAAAAGCCGTTACTATGAGCTCACTGAGCTCTTCCAATGTGAAGTCATCAAGTGTCTTGACCACTATGTCCTCTGGTGTGGGCTGCGGTATCGACAGACTAAGGTCTAGCAACAGCGTCACACTCATGGGTCCACTCTTCTTGAACCCAAAGCTATCGTACAGTTGGGCATGCCATGCTATGAGATCTGGACGATCAAGCGGATATCTCAGCTTGCATCTTACCATCTCGACTCCTCTGTCCTTCAGAAACGAAACGCCGAATCTCATGAGCGCATCTGCAACACCGCTGCCCCGCTCGAAGGGAGGCACCCCTGGTTCCCACCTCCTGAGCCCGCCCGTTTTGCCATCGGACATGATGCCCAAGACTCCCACGATTTCGTCATCATCATCCAGCCGTGCAACTAGGAAGGTGTTCTCAGGTTTGTCGAACGCTTCCTGAATCTCTTCTAGTTCTTCATCCGAGTGATAGTCAAACCGACCACGGTCCTCAATCCAGTGGACATGACTCATGCACGCTAACCAAGCTTCCTCGTAGTCTTCGAAGGACTCTGCAGGCTCCACGAGAACATCTATTTCGCTCATCTCGTTCCTACTTGCTAAGGCGGATGTATAAACAGTTGCCTTTTTGCCCAGCATTCTCCCGTCGCTGTTTGGCAGAAACAGATCGAATCTGAACTAGAGGGCATAATTCTACCAAGGAACCCATGCACGACAAATGTAAAACAGCTAAGAGACCTATTAGTAGGCGTGCTGTTAAGTGCAGGCGTGTAAACCTTGAGAATCTGTAGTAAATGTGGCAGAAGCAATAGTGTGACACGGAAGTACTGCGTGCGTTGCGGAGCTTCTCTTATTCAACCAATTAAGAAGAAAAAGCCGAAGGAGGTGGCTCGCACTCCTGAGGCAGCGCAGGCCACGACCAGAGAAACAATGCCAAGTGCTGGAACGCTTAAGGAACCCCCAACTCCCAAGCCAGAAGCAATCGTTGCAAGTGCCGGCCTGACTAAACCGAGCTCGATTCAGCAAGACAGGATGAGGACGGCTAAACGTCATGGGGGGAAGACTGAGCTAGAGAAGGCAAAGGAAGCATTCAATCGAGCGGATCAAGCTGGTACAGATGAGAGCTATGGGGGAATCGTTGAACCTAGGATGCTTAGAGCTAGTGAGGTGCGTGAGCTCATGGCCAGCATGGCGAATTTGCAGGATGATACCATAACTCAAACGCCGGAGCCGATAATCCAGCCAGAACTGGCCCCGCAGAAACCGCCAGGAACCGGAATCCCGCCTGTTGTCACTCCCCAGCCCATTGAAAGAGATATCACGAGCACTGCGCCTACACTTGCGAGTCAGCCAACACTCGTTTCGAAAGGGCCTCCCAAAGCTGACCCCAGAATGGGACCACAGGGAAGTGAAATCGGAATCTCACCGGGGCCCCCTCCTCAAGCTATGCCAGCTCTGCAAGCCAAGGAACCTGTTGCGAAAGTTACACCACCGCCAGTTGCTCCCGAACCAGTCATCACAGCTGCAGTTAATGTGCAGACCCAAGAAGTAGAGAATGAAACCGGGTCACCAGTAGCAGGGATACAGGATCCAGAGTATCTCAATGCTGCGCAATTAGGGACAATGATGCTTGCTCATAAGATTATCCATAACAACCTAATGCAAATCGAG